>JAFGLL010000059.1 GCA_016928095.1 Thermoplasmatota archaeon | reverse complement strand
GAAGGTCACGAGGGAGTCCTCATCGACCTCATCATCGTGACCTGCATCCGCATCAGGCCTGGTCACATCAAGGACCGTTACCGTTATTATGTCCAAGGCCCAGTTCCCGGCTTCGTCGGTTAAGTTCAGGGTAACAGTGTAGATCCCCGGCTCCCGGAAGGTGTATGTGGGGTTCGAACCGCCAAGTGTCACCTCACGATCATCGAGGAACGACCAAACCCAGGAGACGATCCCTCCATTGTCCGAACTTGACGATCCGTTGAACACGAACTCCAGATCCTCATAGATTACGATATCATCACCAGCATCTGCCATGGGCCGGGTAACATCCCTAACCGTCACGAACAATATATCATTCCGAGAGTTTCCAGCCTCATCCGTTACTATCAGTGTGACCTCGTAATTACCTGGTTCCGAGAAAACATATCTCGGCTCCGGTCCGAACAAGGTGACGTCCACTCCATCGAAGAAGGTCCAGGTCCAGTTAACGATCCCGACGTTATCGGAAGACGATGAACCATTGAACGAAATAAATGTATCCTCATCAATAATCTGGTCCTTTCCTGCGTCCGGAAAGGGATCCGTTATATCGTTCACCGTTAAGGTCAGGTCGTCACTATGAGAGTACCCTGCCTCATCTCTGACCGAGAGGGCGACGACATAGATCCCAGGCTGTGTGAAGACATGGATGGCGATTTTTCCATATAAGGTCCTCTGAAAGGAGTCATGGAATGTCCAGGTCCAGTTAACGATCCCGACGTTATCCGTACTGGAGGATCCGTCGAAGGTCACAACCGTATCCTCGTCCACGATCATGTCGGGTCCAGCATTGGCTATTGGTTTGGTAACATCCAGGACTGTCAGGTTCAGGTCGTCAGTTCCCCAATTACCTGAAGCATCTGTAGTGTTCAAAGTGATCGTGTAAATTCCTGGATGGGTGAATGTGTGTGTAACTTCCTGCCCGTAAAGTGTCCTGGGAGAACCATCATTGAACGTCCAGGTCCAGTTAACGATCCCGACGTTGTCCGTGCTGGAGGATCCGTTGAAAGTGACGGGGACATCCTCATTGACCGTCTGGTCAGGTCCCGCATCCGCAATCGGATCGGTTATGTCGTTCACGGTGATCGTCATCTGGTCAGAATGGTTGTTCCCTTGTGCATCCATCACCTGTAGGACGATGATGAACTCTCCGGGATACTCGAATCGGTAGGAAGGTGTGAGACCATAAAGACTGATCAGATCCACATCCTTGAATATCCAGGTATAGTTCGTTATCCCGACATTATCCGAGCTACCGCTTCCGTTGAATGTGAACGTCTGACCTTCATCGATCGATCCATTCGGACCCGCATCGGAGATCGGTGAAGTAATATCCAGAACCTTAACGTATATCCTGGCTATGTCCCAATGCCCTGCCAGATCAGTCACATTCAGCGTTACTAAATACATCCCGGGCTGGCTGAATATATAGGAAGGTGTACGGCCATACAACAACACTGGACCGCTGTCTTTGAAACTCCAGGTGTAGTTCTTAATCTTCCCGTTGTCGGTGCTCTTGCTTCCGTTGAATTTTATGTTTGTATCCTCGTTGAATGTTTGGTTACCACCGGCATCAGCAACCGGACCGATCGTATCGTTGACACTCACGACAAATTCATCGGTATCGAATCTCCCGACCGGATCTGTAACGTTGAGGGTGATATTATGCTTACCCAGACTCTTGAAGGCATGCTTGGGGGACTTCCCATATACCTTCACAGAGCCGTCATCATCGAAGGACCATGTATAGTTCGCTATACCTATATCATCCTTGCTGGAGGAACCATTGAAGAAGATTAAGATCCCGATCTCAACACTGGAATCTGGTCCTGCATCAGCCGAAGGAGGGCCCATATCCTGCCATCTCAGGAGGGCATATGTCTCATCCTCGACGATACACCATTTCGTAGTGAAATCGAAGGGGGAATAGGTGCTCTTCTTCATCATCTGAGTAGTGGTCTTCCCGGAGCCTAATGCGCTGTTGATCCGCCCGGAGGTCGTGGTGTCCCAATAATTGTACATGTTGGATGTATCCTCAGCGTAACCAACGAGGCCGCCCGTGTTTGAGGAACCGGTCACCTTGCCGCTGGAATACGAATAGTAAAGCCACCCGCCTCTGAACCTTCCTCCGAATCCTCCCACGTAGGATGAACCAATGGTCGCTCCCGTGGCATAGCAATCACTGAAATACGCTCCTTCTCCTGAACCGCCGTTGGCCCATCCAACGAATCCGCCCACATAGCTGTTCCCCTTAACTTCGCATTCCGAGAAGGATCTGTAAAAATATGTCCTGTGGCTCGGATCGCAATGTCCCAGCATGCCTCCTGTCGAGTCCCCGCCCTTCACATAGCCCTTGGAACATGACTCGTATATCTTTCCAACATAACTATAACCGATCAAACCCGCCGTGTACGTGGAGCCGGTTACATTACCTTTGTAGGAAATCTTGGTAAGCGTATATTCCCCGATGGGTGTCGCCATGTCGCTAGGTCTTCCCGAATAACCGACCGCGCCACCCACGTATTTGCTGCCCTTGACCGTCCCGACGGCCGAAGCATACGATAGGGATCCGTCGCAGAGTTCACCTATCAGGCCACCGATGCTCTCTGTGCCACTCACATTACCCGTGTAAGAGACGTAGGATATAATCCCGCCATCCCGAACATAGCCGATAATTCCCCCGACGTTTTCTTCCCCTGAGACGTTCCCCCAAACCCCGCATTGAGAAATCGGGCGAATATAGTTCAGGTATCCGATGAGGCCACCTACTGACAACCTGCCTGTGACATCGCATCTTACCGTGCAATTGGTTACCTTGTCTGTATTCAGGTAACCTATCAGTCCTCCGATCGACTGGTCTCCCTCGACACTGCCTATGCAGTTGATGTTAACCATATCTCCGGACACCGAGCGGCCTATCAGGCCTCCGACGTAGATGTTCCCCGTGATGTTCACATTTCGCACGGTCAGGTTTACTATGATCCCACCGTACTTATAACCGATGAAACCGACATAGCTCGCAAAAGGTTGGTCAACGGTGATGTTTGAAATGGAATATCCTCTTCCATCGAACTTGGAGCATGATAGATGGGGTATGTTCAGTCCCGGAGCGGAGCCGAGGTCAATATCGGAGCCAAGTTTGTACGAGTTATCGCTCAGATGTGCGAAGCCGAGAAGATCCTTCATCCCCTGCAACGTGCTGATAGTGTAGGTGGTTCCCGAAGGGATCAAGGTGGAGTTGTAATGGCTTATGTTCAAGGTCCTGTCATTATCGAGCCAATCCTTGAATTGGTTCTTGTATAAGGCCCCGAACATGAACTGGTGCTTGCCGTTAATATTTACCGATTCAACGTCATAAAAGGATCCGGCAACGCTCCCTCGGTTCAACCAGCCAACGATGACCCCGGTGAAATCCGTCCCGGTCACATTACCCGAGAAATAGGATGATGAAATAGTGGCGAGGTTATAGAACTGTCCGCAGTATCCGCCAATATATCTCCATCCCGAGACGGTACCGTTCACAGAACAATGAGAGATCGAACCGCCGTTGTTATAACCAGCGATGGAACCTACGCTCCAGTACCCCCGGATCGACGCATTCTTCAGGTTCAGATTCTTGACCGTCCCATGATCGATCATGCCGAACAAGCCGACATACGAGGAGGATGAGCGATTGATATAGAGATTGGTGATATTGTAACCCCTGCCGTCCAGGCTTCCCCTGAAATCGTTGGATGTGGAGGTACCTATGGGCATGAATCCCGCACCCGAGTTCCAGGTCCGTGTGATCGAGGCGTTTATATCGTTCTTCAGGGCATAGTTGAGGGCCAATCCGCTGGTAATGTTCCGCAGGTCCCAAACATCCTCGATCAGATAGGGATCGCTCATGGTCCCGCTTCCTCCACCGAACGATCCATCAGAAGCATCTGCTTCAGGTACATCGATGATCGCAACGAACATTACTGTGATCAGAATGAGGGATAAGCTGATCGAAATCCACTTTCTTTCCATATCATCTTTCCTCCCAGTTCGATAGAACATTCAAAACCTCCATATCAAAGGGATGGAAGGATATCTTCTGCTATTATATTATCTGATTGTAGCGTAAGAACCATTTCCTAGGGGGACTCACTTCAGTAATTCGGCGAGGATCTCCTCCGCGGCGGAGTAGGGATCCGTCTCCTTGGTCTCGATCCTGCTTATCAAGCCCTTCACCTTCTCCTTGAAGACCTTCTCGTCGAAGATCATCGTCATCAATCTCTTATGGATTATCTCCACGATCTCGGCCTCATACCTCTTTCTGAGATAGTCAGGAAGAGACCCCGAGGACTCGAGAAAAAACCTGTGTTCTTGTATGGAATCAACGAGTTCGATGATGCCCCTGCACTCCCTTGCTGATGTTGCCATGACCGGGGTCTTTCTCATTCCCGGCCTGTATCCCAGATCGATCATGGACTCGATCTCGGCCATGGTCCTCTCGATCCCCGGGGTATCCGCCTTGTTCACGACGAAGATATCCGCGATCTCCATCAGCCCTGCCTTGATCGCCTGGACCGAATCCCCGAGTCCCGGAACGATCACCACAAGGGTCGTGTCCGCGATCTTAATGATGTCAACCTCGGCCTGTCCCACACCTACGGTCTCGACGATGATCACGTCCTTGCCGGAGGCGTCCAATATCTCCATGACATCGTACACGGCTCCGGTCAGTCCACCTAACATACCTCTCGTGCCCATGCTGCGGATGAAGATCCCGGGATCTATTGTCAGCCTGGACATCCGGATCCGGTCACCAAGGAGCGCTCCTCCGGAGAAAGGACTCGTCGGATCGATGGCTATGATCCCGACCTTCTTCCCCCTCTTTCTGTATTCCAGTGCGATCTCGGAGACGAGAGTAGATTTTCCCGCCCCCATCACGCCAGTGATCCCGATGACCTGGGCTTTACCGCCGTGGCAGTGGATCGCCCTCATCGCTTCGTGGAGGTCCGGATGGCCGTTCTCCGCGTAAGTTATCAGCCGGGCCACCGCCCGATCGTCACCGGCGACGGCCCTCTCGGCCAGGTCCTTCATCTCTTCACGTTCCCCTTGATGAAATCGACGATGCCCTCGAGCGGAGTGCCTGGCCCGAACACGCCCGTGATCCCTGCTTCCCTGAGCGGTGCGATATCCTCCTCGGGGATGATCCCACCTCCGACCACCAGTATATCGTCGATCCCCTTCTCCTTGAGAAGGTTCGTGACATCGGTGAAAAGCGTCATGTGAGCCCCGGAGAGCAGGGATAGCCCTATTACATCAACATCCTCCTGAATAGCGCTGTTCACGATCATATCGGCGGTCTGATGCAGTCCAGTGTAGATCACTTCCATTCCTGCATCCCTCAGCGCCCTGGCAACGACCTTGGCGCCTCTATCATGTCCGTCCAGGCCTGGTTTCGCAACGAGAACCCTGATCTTCTTCATCATCATCACCTCAGAATATAGCCGGCTCCTTGTACTCGCCGAAAACCTCTCTCAGCACCCCACACGTCTCTCCGAGCGTCGCATAGGCATGTACGCACTCGAGTATATAGGGCATGGTGTTCTCCTCTCCCATCGAGGCCTTGCGGAGGGCTTCCAAGGCCCTCTGGACCTTGTTGTTGTCCCGATCGGCCTTCAACTTCTTCAGGCGGGCCAGCTGCCTTTCCTCGCCTTTTTCGTCCATCTTCAGTATCGGGATCCCGACCGTCTCATCAAGCTGATACTTGTTGACGCCGACGATGGTCCTCTTCCCGGACTCAACCTCCTGCTGGAACTTGTAGGAAGCCTCGGCAATCTCCCTCTGGAAGAACCCTTTCTCGATCGCGGGGATCACGCCTCCGAACCGGGCGATCCTATCGAAGTATCGGTTGGACTCCTCCTCCATTCTGTCCGTCAACCATTCGACGTAATAGGAGCCTCCCAGCGGATCCGCTGTGGACGCTACACCCGATTCCTCCTCGATGATCTGCTGGGTCCTCAGGGCGAGCCTGACCGCCTTCTCCGAAGGCAGGGCAAGGGCCTCGTCCATGGAGTTGGTGTGCAGGGACTGGGTCCCGCCAAGCACCGCAGCCATCGCCTGCAAGGCAACCCGGACCAGATTGATCTCGGGCTGCTGGGCCGTCAAACTGACCCCGGCTGTCTGCGTATGGAACCTCAGGAGCATCGACCGGGGCTTCTTTGCTCCGAGCTCCTTCATTCCCCGGGCCCAGATCCTCCTCGCAGCCCTGTATTTGGCGATCTCCTCGAAGAAGTCGTTGTGGGCGTTGAAGAAGAACGACAACCTGCCCGCAAAATCGTCTATGTTCAATCCCCTGGCCATGGCGGCCTTCACATATTCGAAACCGTCGGCCAGGGTGAAGGCCAGTTCCTGGACCGCGGTGGATCCGGCCTCCCTTATGTGGTAACCCGATATCGAAATGGTGTTCCACCTTGGAACGTGCCTGGTCCCGAACTCGAACGTGTCAACCGTCAGTCTCATCGACGGTCCCGGCGGGAAGATGAACGATTTCTGCGCGATGTACTCCTTGAGGACGTCGTTCTGGATCGTCCCTCCGATCTGCGTCCGCGGGATGCCCCGGTTGTCAGCGTTGGCTATGTAGAACGCCCATACGATAGGTGCCGGACCGTTTATCGTCATCGAGGTCGTGATCTTACCAACGGGGATGTCCCTGAACAAGAGCTCCATGTCCTTTAAAGAGGATATGGCGACCCCGCATTTTCCGAACTCGCCTCTCGCCAGCGGATGATCGGTATCGTATCCGTAGAGCGTGGGATAATCGAATGCCACAGACAGACCCGTCTCTCCGTGCTCCAGGAGATATTTGTACCTTAGGTTCGTCTCCTCGGCCGTGCCGAACCCTGCGAACTGCCGCATCGTCCAGACCTTTCCGCGATACATGGTCGGGTGGACACCGCGGAGGTAAGGGAACTCTCCCGGCATCCCGGAGTCTTTCAGATAATCGAAGTCCGGGACGTTCTCCGGACCGAAAAGGGGATCGATCCTTGTCCAGGATAGGTTCTCGAACGACGGACATCTTTCCGGGACCTTCTCCGTTAAAGGCAGGTAGCACTTCTTCTCCCAATCCTTCTTCCTGCGCTCCAATTCCTTCAGCTTCTCCTTGTCGTACATCGGCATCCTCCGTCAGAACTCGATCCCTTTTCTGGCCTCCACACCTTTCTGGTAGAAATGTTTTACCTCGCGCATCTCGGTCACCAGATCCGCCCTGTTTATGAACTCCTGAGGAGCATAACGCCCCGTAAGAATAAGTTCGACATGCTCGGGCTTCTTCCTCATGAGCTTAAGAACATCCTCGAGGGATACAAGTCCGAAGTCCACTGCCACATTGATCTCGTCCAGTACCACTATATCGTATTCCCCGGAAAGGACCGCTTCCCTTGCCGCCTTCAGACCTTCACCTGCAAGTTCGATGTCTATCTGCTCGGGGTTATCTTTCGAAACGAACTCGTCCCGACCATGCTGGGTGATTGTAAAGCCCTTCATACCCTCCAGAGCATCGATCTCGCTGTACCTCCTGCCTTTCATGAACTGTATGAACCGGACCTTGAGTCCGCTTCCAACAGCCCGGAGACAGAGCCCGAGGGCAGCGGTGGTCTTCCCTTTTCCATCGCCTGTGTAAACCTGAACGTAACCCCTTTTTAAGGTCATGGTACCCCTCATAATCCGATAATTCGATTTATTACTTTCTTCCATACTGTAATGAATGACCGACCCTTTTTCCGGAAAAGACACCAGTAGGTGTTACAAAGTTCCACAGAAACCTTTATTTCACGAAATCCCGTTGGGCCTTGTGCATGATCCTCGAACTCAGCGAACAGCAGAAGATGATCAGGAACATGGTCAGGGAATTCGCGGAGAAAGAGGTCAGACCCAGGGCCGCCGAGTTGGATGAGAAGGAAGAGTATCCGCACGCGGCCTTAGAGCGTATGGCAGAGCTCGGGATACTGGGAGTTATAATCCCCCAGGAATATGGTGGAGCCGGTCTCGATAACGTGACCTATTCCATCATAATCGAGGAGATCTCGAGAGCCTGCGCCTCGACCGGTGTCGTGACCTCTGTCCACAATTCACTGACCGCATGGCCTATCATCAAATACGGAACGGAAGAACAGAAGAAGAAATATCTACCGATACTTGCCAGGGGCGAGAAGATCGGTGCTTTCGGCGGGACCGAGCCGAATGCCGGGTCGGACCTGGGAGCGATGCAGACCACCGCCGTGCTCAAGGGAGACCACTATATCATCAACGGATCGAAGACCTTCATAACCAGCGGACCGAAAGCAGGCATCATAATCGTCTTTGCGGTTACCGACAAGGAAGCGGGACCAAAAGGGATCAGTGCTTTCATTGTCGAGAAGGAGTTCAAGGGGTTCTCCGTGGGCAGCATCTTCGAGAAGATCGGCATCAATGCCTCGCTCACCTCGGAGCTCCTGTTCAAGGACATGGAGGTGCCCAGGGAGAACCTTCTTGGCAAGGAAGGAGATGGTTTCAAGATAGCCCTTGCCACTCTGGATGGAGGCAGGATAGGCATCGCTTCCCAGGCGGTAGGCATCGCACAGGCTGCCCTTGACGAGAGCATCCAGTATTCCATGCAGAGACAGCAGTTCGGAAAACCCATCGCCAAGTTCCAGGCGATCCAGTGGATGATATCTGAAATGGCAACGAAGATAGAGGCATCAAGACTGCTCGTAAGGTATGCTGCATATCAGAAGGATGCTGGTCAGAGGATAAGCAAAGAGGCTGCAATGGCGAAGCTCTTCGCAGCGGAGACCGCTTCATGGTGCGCGGACCGGGCGATACAGGTACACGGTGGTTACGGCTATACCAAAGAATATCCCGTGGAGCGGCTCTTCCGGGATGCCAGGATAACCGGCATCTATGAAGGCACCTCCGAGGTAATGAAGATGGTCATCGCCGGGAGCCTTCTCAGATGACCATGATCTAACGGATCGGGGGATGAGCATGGAGGATCTCGACTACGACTTGGAATATACGAAATGGAAGTGGGACATTCCCGAGTACTTCAATATGGGGTTCGATGCGGTTGACAAACACCTTTCCGACCCCGGGATGAAGAACAAGGTGGCACTTTACTGGGAGCACGAGAACGGTGAGACCAGGAAATACACTTACTGGGAGATGGCAACCCTTTCCAACAGGTTCGGGAACGTCCTCCGGGAGATCGGTTTGAAGAAAGGGGACCGGTTCCTGATCAGGCTGCCCAACATCCCCGAGTTCCAGATGGTCTTCCTGGGAGGTGTGAAGATCGGTGCGGTTCCCATCCCGAGCTCAGTGATGTTCAAACCAAAGGAAGTGGAGTACCGCATCCAGGACAGCGAGGCCGTTCTTTGCGTCACAACACCTGAGTATGTCGATCAGGTCGAACAGATCAGGGGGAAATGCCCATCCCTCAGGTACATCATGGTGGTCGGGGAACAAAAAGGTGATCAGCTCTCC
Organism: Thermoplasmatota archaeon; assembly: GCA_016928095.1. Taxonomy (GTDB): domain Archaea; phylum Thermoplasmatota; class Penumbrarchaeia; order Penumbrarchaeales; family Penumbrarchaeaceae; genus JAFGLL01. Next base: position 3,229 of record JAFGLL010000059.1, on the reverse strand, counting down.
TTTTACGGGAAGCTCGCCAAAGCCTCCCGGTATCTCGAGATCGAGAGGACGAAGGCAGAGGACATGGCGTTCTTCTGCTACACGAGCGGGACCACCGGGATGCCGAAAGGAGCGGTCCACGCTCACAGATGGTCCATCGGGAACGATCCGAACGCTTTCTACTGGCAGGCTTTCAGACCCGACGACATTGTGGCCCATACGGGAGCCCTATCATGGATCTATCCCCTGGGCAACGCTTTCATCTACGCGTGGCGAAACAGAGCCTCCGTACTGCTTTACGAGGGGAGGTTCAACCCGGAAAAATGGTTTCACCTCATGGAGAAATATCAGGTCACCAACCTTGCTTCGGTGCCCACAAGCTACAGGATGTTCCTAACGGTGAAGGACTTCGAGAAGAGGTACGACCTCTCGACCCTGAAGCATTGTATCAGCGCTGGCGAGCCTTTGAATCCCGAGGTCATTTCCGAGTGGAAGAGGAGGCTGGGCATCCAGATATACGACGGAATAGGTATGACGGAGTGCATGGTGTATCTTTCCAACATTCCGGGGATGGATATCAGGCCCGGTTCCTGCGGCAAACCTCAGCCAGGACATGTCTGCGCTGTGGTCGATGATGAGGGTTTACCCGTCAGACAGGGGGAACTCGGGACGCTGGCGGTGAGAAAGGATGATCCTGGGTTGTTCCTGGAATATTGGAACAAAACCGATAAGACCGCCGAGTGCTACAAGGGTGACTGGTTCCTCACTGGAGACACTCTTTTCATCGATAAGGACGGGTATTACTGGTTCTCTGCCAGGGGTGATGATCTTATTATGACCGCAGGCTACAGGGTCTCACCGTTCGAGGTGGAGTCAGCCCTCATCGAGCATCCTGCGGTCATGGAGGCAGCCGTGGTCGCCAGCCCCGATGAGATGAGGGGGGTCATCGTGAAAGCATTCCTTATACTGAACCAGGGGTACGAGCCCACGGATGACCTCAGATCGGACATCCAGAGGTTCATGAAGGAGAATGCTGCGCCCTACAAATATCCGAGGGTGATCGATTTTGTCGATCAGTTGCCCAAGACGCAATCAGGCAAGATAAAACGCAAGCAGCTCAGGGAACAGGAGATAGAGAAGAAGAGACCGATTTGAAGGTGTATGGAACATAGGAGTGATCATGATGAACATAATCGTATGTGCAAAACAGGTAGTTGATGTCGGGGAGATCAAGGTCAACCCATCCACGAACAAACCTGTCCTCGAGGGCATCCCAAAGAAGATCAGCGATATCGACAAGAACGCTTTGGAGGAAGCCATCAGGATAAAGGAGAAGCTCGGGGGCAAGATCACGGTGATGACGGTCGGGCCCCCGGATGCCAAGGAAAAGATCAAGGAACTTCTGGCCATGGGAGCGGACGAAGGGGTTCTCATTCCCAGACCCCAGGGAGCTGACTACCATATTGTCTCAAAACTACTGTCTAAAGGTATAGAGAAGCTCGGAAATGTGGACCTCGTGCTTTGCGGTGAGGCTTCCATTGACATGTTCTCGGGCCAGGTTGGCCCGCGAATAGCCGGTTTCCTGGATTGGCCCCAGCTGACATATTCCTTCAAGGTGGAGGCCGAGGCCGGCAAGGTCAAGGCCCACAGGAACATGGGAGATCGGATGGTGGTCACCGAGGCCTCCTGCCCTGCGGTGCTTACCGTCACCAAGGAGATCAACGAACCAAGACTTCCGAGCCTCATGCAGATCCTGGGCTCCGCAAGGAAACCGATCCATGAATGGACCGTCTCGGAACTTGGTATGGACAAAGAGCCCGCAAGGGTCCTCGAGAAGGACCTGAGAGGGGTAAAGATGGAGAGGAAGAACATAGTCTTCAAGGATGATATGGACAATGCAGTAGAACAGCTTGCCGAGAAACTGGCCAAGGAAGGCCTTCTGGGGTGATACCATGGTGGTAATTTTTTCCGACATCAAGAAGATAGGCTTCGAACTGATCGCCAAGGCAAGGGAGCTTGCTGATAAAAGGGGAAAGAAGGTCTGTGCCGTTGTGATAGGCAAGGATACCGGGACAATGGCGCAGGAGTATATCCAGAGAGGGGCGGATAAGGTGATCGTGACCGGGTCATCGATGGAGCATTTCAATGCGGAGGATGTATCCGATATACTTGAAAAGGTGGTCAGGGAAGAGAGACCTGACGTGGTCCTGATCGCCTCCACCAAGGACGGCAAGGAGCTTGCTCCCCGCCTTGCATCCAAACTGGACGCCGGATGCATCTCGGATGCTAACCGGATCTACATCGAAGGGGATTCGATCCTTGCCGAAAGGGTGGTCTACAGCGGGAATGGTGTGGCCGTAGAGCAGTTCAGCACACTACCAGGGATCGTGACGGTACCCGGAAAGGCATTCGACCCCCTCCCGGCAGATCCGGGGAGGACAGGGGAGATCGTGAACAGGGATATCGAACTGAAGCCCCAGAGATCTAGGATAATGGATGTTCAGGAGATGAGGTCCGAAGGCGTGAACCTGGAGGACGCGGAAAAGATCGTATCCTGCGGGAGAGGGTTCAAAAGCAGCGACGACATCAAGCTAATAAAGGAGCTGGCGCAGGTCCTGAAGGGGAACACCCTTGGCTGCTCAAGGCCGATCGCCGCCGATCTCAAATGGCTCTCCGAGGACCACTGGGTGGGTCTTTCGGGCCACAAGGTCAAACCGAAGCTCTACGTCGCCTGCGGCATATCAGGTCAGATACAGCACGTGGCCGGAATGAGGGATTCCGGTGTGATAGTTGCCATCAACAAGGATGCTGACGCACCTATTTTCAATTCGGCCGACTATGGTATTGTCGGCGACCTCTATCAGGTCCTTCCGAAACTGATAGAGGCGATCAAACAGAAGATGTAGTCCCCACATCCGAAGTCCATCCCATTCACCAACAGAGGGATCCAATGAGCGTAATAGACCTGACCTCCATGGCGGAGGCACAAGCGGCCGACAGGCAGGAGATCAATATAAGGCTCCAGAGATTGAGGGAGGAGGTATCGGACCACTGCTATCAGTGTGCGAAATGTACCTCTGGATGCGAGGCGCACAAACTGCTTGAGCTGGAGCCGCACAGAATAGTTGCGCTGCTGAAAAGCGGTCTCATCGACGAGCTGATCAATTCGGATATCATCTGGACCTGCATGAGCTGTTTCAAGTGCAAGGAGAGATGCCCTCAGAAGGTCGCCCCCGTGAACATCCTCTTC
>JAFGLL010000058.1 GCA_016928095.1 Thermoplasmatota archaeon | reverse complement strand
TACTTCAGCGGCTGCACCGCGGGAGTTGACTGGCTTGCTCTCGATCCAACGGGCCGTGTAAGGGTCTGCAATCATTCCCCCACCATCATCGGTGATCTGAGGGAGCAGACGTTCGATGAGGTATGGGGCCATCCGCTCCTGAGAGCTTTCAGAAAACACGAGGTCGTTCCCGATGAATGCAGGGAATGCGAAAAGGTTGACACATGTCTTGGAGGATGCAGGGCAGCGGCCCAGACCCTTCACGGTGATTGGAAGGCGCATGACCCCCTTTTCGATCTCAAATTAACATAATGGGGAGGACCATTCATTTTCCTGAAAGAGCCAGACGGGTCCCATAATATGGCAATAATATAAAGGGCATGCGAAAGACGTCTGATAAATTGAATGCGGATTATGTCATATTAGATATCAAAGAGCTGTTCGATCAAAGAAGGAAAGAACCCTTGCGGGGTCCCGACAGGGTCGATGGTGATCAAAGAAAAAACTCATTGGATGCTTATCGTAATCCTCTTTATCCTTGTTGTCCGGTCAAGAGAACATAAGAGAGAATGGACCGAGACGGTCTGAAATTGAAAGGCAGATCAAGTATGGTCATGAGAATGAACGATCCCTTCACACTTCTGGACCGTCATACCGAGGGATGACTTCAGGACCGTGGTGATCCACCGGTAGTGACGGGCAGTATGAAGGAACATTGTAAGTATGAACAATAGACTGATAAGGACATGAACCCCTGCAACATGTCTGGAGTCGATGAATATCAGGATCGTTGCCGTCATCGTGGAGAGGGTAAAGAGGACCCTCATCAGGATATTGTTGTCCATATTAATGGACCTGATCTCGTGATCTTCCTTAGTTGCGTCTTCCTTTCTCATCCTTGCCCACCCTTCATGAAACCCCTTATCCATTCTCTATGAAGCACTGTATGGACGACTACCACGAGGACCAACAATGGTCAGGACATTACGTGAGAGTCATCATTCCCGAAGTTCATCGCAGTGATCAGGAAAAACGCCCCATGATCAGATCGATGATGAAATTCTGGATAGCCTTCAGAACGATCTCCTCCTGTAAAAAGTATCATTCAGGACCGAACAGTGTGAACGACTGCTCAGGGAGAAAATCGAAGGATATCACCTTCCGATATCCGGCCTTCCTCATCCACATGACCAGCTCCTTTTCATCGATGGAGTGATGGAAAAGCGAATGGAAGCTGAAGGAACCCGAGCCCATGTAATCGATTATCCCGACAATTCCCTTTTGCTTCAGGGCACCTTTGAGCTTCCTGAAGTAATCCTCTGGCTCTCCAATATGATGACAGACATTTCTCATTAAGACGAGATCCAAGCTCCTGGGCGGAAGGTCGGGGACTCCTCCATCTGTATGGACAGCTTTTACATTACCGAGACCGGAGTTTTCGGCAGACTTCACGATGAAAGAGAGAGATCTCTCATCTGTATCAACCGCATAGACCATACCGCTTTTCCCGATCCTCTCCGCAATCTTCAATGTGAAATATCCACCACCGGCCCCGATATCTGCCACCGTATTTCCCTTTTTCAGAGGAAGCGAATCAAGCACCATTCGGGGCATGCTCCTTCCCGATGCGGCCTTCCTGTTGAACATCATCGCTCTTATGTACCCCATTTCATTCCTCCTCCGCAAGTTCATTCGCATATTCTTATGGTATAGAAAATAATAAAATCATTCGAAGCAGCTCCTCTTCGAGCATTCATCGCAGCTCCCTTCGAAGGTACACCTTACCATCGCTCTCATGAACATCTCGTCTATCTCGTCCTTGTATTCCTTCAGTTTATCGATCTCGATGGAGTAGTAGGTCATGTTCTTCACCCTTTTCGGGGCGAGTAATCCTATGCTCTTTAGTATCCTGATATTCTGCGAAACCGCTGGCTGGGTAATACCGAGGACCCTTGCAAGGTCCGAAACACAGACGCTTTCCTCCGGGTTCGCGGCAAGGACCCTGATTATCTTCATCCTGTTTACGTCCGCAAAGGCCTTCAGTACCTCCACCATTCTACGTCCCTTGTTTTCCCAGTGGAACATCATATCTTTCATTATAAGAGTATAAGCATACTCTTATATTTATGGATTGCCAAGCAACTTTGGAAATATGACTGAACCTGTAACGGTACCAGGAACTCATACCATCTCAGGCCGGGATCTCCTTCCTCTGGAAGCACACCACCGCTTAAATGAACAATATCATCGCCACATCCAGGCGATAACGATATTGAGAATAGATACCACATGGTCCGGTCCCAGTTCGTTTGTATCACAGAATGTGAATATCCTCGCCCATTTCAGGCCGGACATCTTGTCTCTGAGAGTGGAGGTTACCTGAAAGAGTTACCGGATGAATGGGATCCCGAGAACCGCGCTGATCGCCGGTCTGTACTCGTTGAAAATGGCGGATAAAAGCGTTCCCAGCGCAACGAATGCAAGAATGAAAGATCCCCCTCGATCCTTCGTGACGTCCATATGATGCATCTTGGGCTTCAGGGACCGATCATGCCCCGATCCGTTCCTTTTTCCTTTTCCTGGTGAGGTAGACCATTACTATGGCTATAAGGACGATCTCCGCTCCGATCGCTCCAAAACAGATACCCACCCTCAATTCGGTATCCATAGGAACGGGATCGATCTTCTTCCATTCGAGTACTATCAGGTCCTGGTCCGGGACCCAGTTCTCGAACTCCCTTTCGAATACCAACTTTGTAAAGACCCTGTGCTTCTCCCATCCCTCGGAAACATGTTCGGAGTACATATTTGACGGTATCCTCACCTCGAAACGGGCCCTCTCGATCGGTTGGTTCTAGTACCTGCCGCTTCCCACCAGATAACAGTACCAGTAGGATATTTCACCACCAAGCGCTCTCGAATCATAGATGGATAAGGGAGTGTCATACTCGACCTTCACCTCGGCCTCGTCCCCGGCATCTATCTCGAGAGGGAATATCAGGCAGGTCAATCCAGGGTGTTCGTATCTCATCATACTTTCGATATATTCGGACAGAGGTTCGTAATGGTAGAATCCCATCCGGAAATTGCACCACTAGCCATCTATCTTGATACTCAGTCCTCCCGGGTCCTCGACGAAGGGCAGGGTGATCTCGACACGGGCGTCCGTTTCTCCATGATTGCTGAACGTATAGACACAGGTCATCTCAGCTTCCTTACCCTGGATCACGGCCTTAACAAATTCCTCCTTCAGATAGATAGGGATCGAAGCATTGTCAGGTATAGGGTTAACACCGCCAGTTCCCCTCCATTCAATGTCCGAAGGAAGAGGATTGCCGCTGACAGGGAAGATGAATATGATCAGAAGCATGGAAAGAGCTGAAACCATAAGGGCTGAAATGAGCCTTGACATATTTTCCTCCCGATAATATCTGGCTCATCTGATTTATATCTTATTTTTTCATGTTCATTTTTGCCCGAGCTTCTTCCTTGTATATTCCAGAAGTCCGCCAGCGTCCCTTATCTCGAGTATCTGATCCGGAAGCCTGGGGAAGGAGTGCTCCTTTCCGCCGATCTTGATCCTCCCCCCCTCCAGGTCCAGCTCTATCTCGTCCCCCTCTCTGTATGCATCTACCGCTTCGGGAGCCTCGATAAGGATCAATCCCTGGTTGATGGCCGCTCTGTAGAAGATCCTTGCGAACGACTTCCCTATTATGGCCTGCACACCGACTGCCTTCAAACCCAAAACGGGCTGCTCCCTTGAGGACCCGCAGCCAAAGTTATCACCGACCATGAGGATGTCCCCCTCCTTGACATTTCCAGCAAAGGATGCATCGAGGTCCTCGAGTAGATGGGGCCTGACCTCCTCCGCTGTTGAACAAGTATACGTATATTTGCCCGGGAAAAGCATATCCGTGTTCACGGAATCACCGTATCTCCATACCCTCAATCCAACACCTCCCTGGGATCGGTCAGCTCTCCATACAGGGCTGTTGCGGCAACGGTCGCCGGGGAAGCCAGATAGATCTCAGCTTCCTTGCAGCCCATCCTCCCCTTGAAGTTCCTGTTGGCCGTCGAGAGCGTCCTCTCACCGGGGGACATCACCCCCTGGTGCGCACCTAGGCACGGACCGCACCCGGGAGGTAGGAGCATCCCACCTGCTTCCACAAGGGTCTGTATCGTTCCATCGGACAGGGCCATGCACAGTTCCCTGCTGGACGCTGGGGCTATGATCAGCCTTGTGCCCGGGCACACCTTCTCCCCTTTCAGGATATCCGCCGCGATCCTCAGGTCCTCGTATCTCCCGTTCGTACAGGTACCAAGGAAGCACTGGTCGAAAACGAGCCCCTTGACCTCTTCCACGGTGGCATAATTATCGACCCTGTGAGGCTTCGCCACTCCGGGCACGATATCGGAAAGGTCGAACTGATGCTCCGAGAAGTAATCGGCATCCTTATCGGCCCAAAGGGGGGTATAATCACCCCTGTTCACTCCTGCATCCTCCAGATATTCGACCGTGATGTCATCCACGGGGAAAACCGCCGCCTTCGCGTCCATCTCCACCCCCATGTTGGAGATGGTGAACCTGTCTCCGATGCTCAGGTTCCTGATATCTCCGTGGAACTCAACGCTCCTGTAGGCAGCCCCGGCCGCCGAAACGTTCCCGATCACCTTCAATATCAGGTCCTTTGCATAGACCCCCTTTCTGAACCTACCCCTCAACGACATCTTCATCGAATGGGGGACCTTCAGCCACATCTCCCCTCTCAACAGAAGCGCGGCGGCTTCCGTTCTGTCTATGCCCGTTGCGAAGGCGCCCACGGCTCCGTAGGAGCAGGTATGGGAGTCCGATCCCACAAGCACCTGACCCGGGAGAGCAAGACCTTCCTCAACAACGACCTGATGGCATACACCGACCCCGGCATCGAAGAAGTTCTTTATACCGAACCTCTTCACGAACTCCCGCACCTTCTTGTGGTTGGAGGCGGTCTTCTCATCGGAAGCGGGGACCACGTGATCAAGGACGATGATGGGCATCTCCGGATCGACGATCCCGTACCTGTCCAGGTCCCCGGAGATCTTCCCGATTATCGCAGCTGTATTATCATGGGCCAGCAGATGATCTGGTCTCAGCGTTACTATCTGACCGGGAACAACGCTTTCAAGACCGGCCTTCCTTGCAAGCACCTTTTGCGCGAAAGTCTCTCCCATTCGTCTCACCTCAGCAGGGTCTGACCAGAAGTCCTCCTCTTTTGTATATCTCAAGCTGGACATCGGAGAAGGGCTCTCCCTTCATATCGACACCCTTTGATATATTGCTTATCCGACCATGGATAAGGTCCACCTCCAGTTCGTCCCCGTCCTCGAAACCGCCTTCCACCGGGTCAAAGACCATTATCGGCATTCCCGTGTTTATGGCGTTCCTCTCGTAGATGGCGCCGAAGGATTCCGCCAGTATCACGGAAATTCCCAGTGACCTGAAGCATTCCACTGCCTGCTGTCTCGAGCTTCCCGCCCCGAAGTTCTTACCGACCACGACGATATCCCCCGTCCCGGCCCTCCTTGCGAAATCCTCAAAGCCCTGGAGGTTGTCAAAGGTATACTGCCCCATCTCATTGACATCCGTGATGGTCAGATATCTGTTGTGAAAGATCATATCCGTATCGATGTTGTCCCTGGGGATGTACCATACCTTTCCCCTCAGGACCATTCTTTCAACCATCTTGACATCCTTGCACGAAGCCTTTACCGAAGGAAACCCTTTGCCCTTGGGGAAGACGACGGGTTCGGACGGTATATCCGTCTTCGTGGTCAAGTAACCCGCCAGGGCGGAAGCGGCCACTGTCTCAGTGGAGGCAAGATAGACGGAACCCTTCCCCTGTTTGCCTGTGAAGTTGCGGTTTCCCGCGGAGACCGTAACCTCTCCGGGTCCGTTCTGACCTATCTGCCCGGCTGCACACCCGGCGCAGCCGGCGTTCCCCACGAGCGCTCCCGAATCCATGAGGGTCTTTATAATACCCTCATCAAGGCACTTCTCCCAGACCTTCCTGGTGCTCGGGACCACCTTCAGCACCACTCCGGGAGCCACCTTCCTGCCCCTGAGTATGTCGGCGGCAGCCTTTATGTCCTCGTACCTTCCGTTGGTGCATGACCCGATGAATGCGGAGTCGATCTTGGTCCCCTTCACCTCCTCCACGGTCACGACATCCTCCGGATGACCAGGTCTGGAGACCATCGGGCTGAGCCCACTGATATCCATCTCCAATACCCTGTCGTAGCACGCATCCCTATCCGCCGTGACGATCTCTCCACCCTCGATCCCCAGTTCGTGCATCACCGCATCGTTGGGCGGGATAATGATGATGATACCCCCCATCTCGGTGCACATCGATGCTATGGTCATCCTTCCCGCAAGCCCCAGACCGTCAATATACTCTCCATACAGTTCCGCGCAATAACCGAGCAGCCCGTGGGCCCCCAGGTCCTCGAGCATCTTCAAGGCGACATCCTTGGCGGTGGCATCCCGTGATGGGATGCCCCTCAGAACGATCTTCAATGACCCGGGGACCTTGAACCATACCTTTCCGCTCGAAAACGCGGCGGCTATATCGATGTCCCCCATTCCCTGTCCGAACGCGCCGATGGCCCCCATGATGTTCGCATGTGAATCCGTTGAAACGAAAGTATCCCCTGGCCTTACAAGTCCCTCATCTATTGCTATATGGGTGCCAATACCCATATCGATATCATAAACCCTGATCCCATGGTCCCTTGCGAACTGCCTGCAGAACTGCTGATTGGCGGCATATTTCTGGTCTGAACCACCGGGATTACAGTCAAAGGTGAAGAACGTCAGGGACGGGGCATCCACGGAGAGTCCTGCATCGAGGATGTTCTTTACAACGTTCGCACCCCCGAAATCCCTGGCGACCCTGACATCTATTGACACGTCCACAATATCTCCGGGCTTTACCTCCTTCCCCGACCTTAAGGATATTATCTTTTCAATGATGGTCCGGCCCATATCGATCCCTCATTCTATCAAGGAGTCCTTGTTCTTGTTCACCAGCGGGATGAAGGTGGCAAAGTCGGCCTGATGGATCAATATCGTCTCCACCACCTGTGGCCTCCCCTCCCCTTCCTTCGCATGGCAGGCTATGGTGTTCAAGTACTCGTCGGAAAAACCGGCTTCCGCCGCGAGAACGGTCCCGGAGAAAGGGTGCCTCAAACAATCCCCGCTCCTGCTCTTCCTGTATCCTCCGCTTCCATTCGGCTCGATCTCCAGAAGCTTTCCGATGTCATGAAGCAGGCCTCCCGCGATCAATCGGTCCATATCTATCCGGTAAGGCATCTTGCCGTATGCTTTCATCTGTGCGAGCGCCAGGCCCCTTGCCCCTTCGGTCACGGCTATCGTATGCTCCACCAGATCCACACCATGTGTTTCCGTGAGCAGAGTGAAGGGCATCCCGAGGATGTCATTGATGCTCTTCCAGCCACCTCTTGTGCATCCCAGATGCCATGCCCTGACCACCATATCCCTGATGCTGTCATCCTCGATCGCATCTAGCTGTTCCTTGAAAAGACCATAAATATCATTCTCGGTTATCATTGCACCATCTCCCGGGACCCGATCTTCAGATCGGTATCACACTAATAACTGTAGGTTATTTATTCGTTTACCGGTAGTGGACCTTATCTCCAGGGATATGGAATATTAGACATATTTCCACATCTACGAATTAGACGAAATGATATCAGACGGGAAATATTTAAAAAGTCCAATGTCGAGTCCGTCATACCCACCATTGTGGGTTGGTCGTACCCCGATACGACCATCGATTGAGTGCGTTGAAGTATGGAAGGAGAGGTGGGAACACGACTTCTTCCCGGGCCCCTGAAATAACGGGGCCCATTATTTATCTTGTAACCTGATGGTAAAATAATAAAAACCTCTTGATACGATACTCCGGTCATGGGTAGCATCGGGAGAAGGTCTGCTCTGGTCCTGATAGTCTCTATCCTTGTTCCTCTCTTGTGTGTGACCCAAGCGGAAGAAGTCACTGATGGGGGACAGTGGACCTATCATACATCCTTCGAGATATCGGCATCGCTGTTGCAGCTCTCCCTCCAGCATGATGACGCTGAATACACGACCGCACAGGAGCTGCTCGGGACCAGACAGATACCAGGCGAAAGGGACATTCCCATCCTGTTCATCGGGGACCGCACCGAAGAAGAAAGAGCATGGATAATGATCATAGGAGCCCACCATGGCGACGAACCGGACTCTGCCGAGACCGTTCTGGCCTTTGCCCAGTACATTTTGAATGATACATATGCGGGTATCTTTCCTGCAGAACTGCGAAACGGTATCAACATCGCATTATTACCGGTGGTGAACCCCTACGGTCTTGATCACCAATCCAGATATGACGAGAACGGAGAGGACCCCAACAGGGACTACCCCTTCGAGCCCGAGGGTTCCGTCCTTCACTCCGATGGGATCCCCTTGACGACGGCAGGCGCTCATGCGGTCCATTCGCTGGCAAAGATGTACCCCTTTTCCATCGCATTGTCCTTCCACACGGGTTCCGAGGGGATATTCACTCCATGGGGTGCCGAGAACGTGGGCAACCTCACACCCGATCGTAACATGTTCAGAGACCTTGGAGGCGTCCTCTCCAGGGCTTCCGGGAAGAGGCTCAACCACGGGCCTGCGAACGATTTCGGCACCCTTGGCTATCTCAAGGGTGCCTTCGATGACCATCTCTACGGGTCTACCTTCTACAGCCAGCATCTGGCATCCGGTGAGTTCATTCTTCCCTGGTCCACTGCAACAGCGACCATCGAGCTCGTCAGCGCCAAGGGACAGGACGAGGCCAGGTTGGGTGACCTTGACGGTGTCTTGGATATGGGAGGCGCCAATGACGGGACCGTCAGTGCCGGTGTCAGGATGTCCCTGGCCGCATGTCAGCTTCTGGTCCCGCTGGTGGCAGGTGAGGTCAGAAAAGAAGGGGATGCCTGCCAGGTCAACCTCACCTTCACTGGTGCATCCACGATCTCGATGTCCGATCTGGAGCTCGGATCGGGGGATGACCATATAGCGGATCTCGGTCTCGCTCTGGATAAGCACCCATTCCTTCCCGAATACCATATCACAGGGAGTCACAAGCTCCCGGACCCGAACCTGGAATACAACGCGGAGCTCTGCCTCTCCTTCGACATGGACTGGAACGGGTTCGCACCCGATGGTGACCCCGAGATCGCACCACAGTCGGTCCTTTCCTTATCAAGATGGGACCCCACGATGGAGCTTCACTTCGTCATTGGAGGAGAGCCACTGCAACCCGAACCCGAGGGCGCATTGAATGTCCTCGAGATCACTCCCTTCTATCAGGAAGCGGGGAGGAATGCCTGGATAACGCTGGACATTCCGCCATCCCTCGGAATGCCCCTGAATATGAGCATATACGCCGGGGTGAACTGGAACGTGGAGATCACATATATCGCAGGAACCGATATCTCCCAGAACATCTCGAGATACGAGTTCCTTACACCGCTTCTCGAGGGGGAAGCTACGGTGGAGGTCCTGCTCGACACCGAAAAAGGCAGGTTCAATGCGAATTCGACCATGTGGCTTTACCCGTATGTCAGGATCACGAACGTTATCAGGACGGCAGGTGAGCAGGATATGTTCAGATTGTACGTCGGTGTGGATGGAGCTCTTGCACCGGTAACGGTCTTCTATGGCCTGTCCAGGGATCCAACGATAGATTGGTGGGATGATGGATGGATCATACCCCCCACCGGACTCATAGCGCCCGGTTACGGTCCGATGACCATCGATATAGATCTATCCGGGATCGGCGGGACCGTTCACTTTCGGGTATGCAGCTTTCCTGGATCGGAGGAGACATCACAGCAGATGGACCTGAGGACCGAGATCCTCGCCACATCACCCCGTGTAACGGTGGATGGGGAGATGCTAACGATCGGACCCTCGGTAGTATACATGAGGTGGAACGGCCTGAACGAGGTCACTCCATCCACCTACAGGACAACCTATCAGGTGGAGGTCCATCATGTTCAGGATAATACGACCGAGTTTCATGAATTGACATGGCTATCGATCGATCATATGTCCGAGACGGACAGGATCGAGCTTCTCTCACAGGCGAAAGATGTGGGGATGTCCGCAGATGATGTGACAGGAGGTTGGATAGGATATCGTGGAGCACCTACGGTAGAGGGGGAATACCTGCTTCGGACCCACATTTACGGCGAGTCCATGGGGAACCTCCTCGATCCGGTCACGTTCGAGATCGGTCCGAAGGAGAGCATTCCTTTCATCATCGGTGGAGAGGAGAAGGATGCTGAGGATCGTGAATTCCCATGGGCCCTCTTTATATTGATATTAATGCTGATACTTGGGGTCTTCATTATCTCGTACATCCGGAAAGGGGCTCATATACCAAAAGAAGATGATGAAGGAACCACAGGCGAAAGAAACGGTCGGCGGGTCGCCAGGCCCCTTGAAAAAACCTTCCCCGCACACAACAGGTCCTTTGGAAGGGCCCCCCCTCCATGGGAAGGGGGCGATTTCAAGTAGTTGTAAAATTTTACCGAGAGGATAACATGGTCAGGATATCACCATCCATACTGTCAGCAGACCCTTTGGACCTCCGTTCCGATATCGACCGGGCCTTGAGAAGCGGGATCGATATGTTCCATATCGATGTCATGGACGGACATTTCGTACCGAACATCACCTTCGGTCTTCCTCTGGTAGGAGCACTTTCCAAACATCTGGATGCCCAGCTCGACGTACATCTCATGATCACCGATCCTGAGGGGTATGCCCCTCTTTTCGTGAAGGCAGGTGCGGACATCGTCACGGTGCATGTCGAGGCCACGGAACACCTTGACCGGGTCTTATCCTCGATCAGGGAATGCGGGGCCAAATGTGGTGTCACTCTCAATCCGAACACCCCCATCGACGCCTTGAGAGGTGTGCTTGACCGGGTGGATCTGGTCCTGATAATGTCGGTCGATCCAGGTTTCGGAGGCCAGTCCTTCATCAGAGGTTCATTGGAGCGGGTCAGAGAGCTGGTCCGGATGAGGGATGATCTTGGGGTCGATGTTCCGATAGAGATCGATGGAGGAATGACACCCCTTACCGTTCCTGATGTGGTGGAGGCGGGGGTGGACATCGTCGTTGCCGGTTCTGCTGTCTTTTCCGCTAACGGAAGGGATATAGAGAAGAACATCGAGGCCTTGCGCCAGGGGATCAGGCAAGGTCTAGACCGTAGGAACTGAAAAGAAGGGTACAGAAACCACTCGCCGCTGTCTCCGATACTATCCTGCCATGGGTTCCGTCTATTACCAGTATGTAGATCTTCATGGGATCGTAAATGTCCGGTACATGACAGATGAAGAGGTCACGATCATGCATCCTCTCCATTCCCACAACATTGTAAAGGAGGGTCGAGAAGGGAGAAGCTCCGCTGCTACCACGGTTTACTATTTCAAGGACCATGCCAGGGGCGTACTGCCGGGAGATCATGAACCGGTCGGAGTATCTGGAGGTGGAAAGCAGCTCCTCGAAATCAGAAAGGGATATCATGCTCCGGGAGGGATCAGGGGACGTCGTCAGTATATGTTCATTCTCCGATAGTAGCTCCATCTTCCTCCGGTCCAGAACAGAGGAGCCCCCTGGTTGTGTCAGGACCTCGAAGGAAAGCGCAGGGGTGATCCCGTCTGTCTCGGGTCCGCAGAGGGTTATGTTCCATATCCTGGAGCCTGATAGGCCTGTGTCGTTGCGGTAATATACCGACCGGTACGTGGTGATGCCATCCTCACCGTACCTTTCAATGAAATCCCCAAGGTGGGACCCTTTTTCAATTGCGGTCCCGAGACACTCCTCGGGTGTGGAATAAAAGGAACTCTCTCCGCTCCCGGAAGAGACTACCATCCCATCCAATCCTCCGGCGAAGGGGGGATCCTGTGTGTCATCGCCCTTCCGGAACTGCCATGAAATGACGCTTCCGGAGCCTGGATGATAATAACGGGTCTCCTCCGATAGGTCAAGGTCCACCCATGCCATTCCCTCATCGGTACGATACGATCCCCTGACCGTCAGTCTGACGGAATCAGGGTAAGGGCATCCATCGGAAAAGAGCACCAGGTAAACAAAGGTGATATCCGCTCCGACAGGACCTTCCATGCAGACCCGGGCAGTCCTGCCATGATGGTCATCCGTTATATTCTGGACATACCATTCATAGACCGAGGTCGGAAGGAGTAAACCCACCTCGTTGACCGAGATGTGTCCTACCATGGACCCCCACGACGCTTTTTGAAATGTCCTGTTCTCCGGCACAAGCCAACTCCAGAGAAGGTCCTCGATGGAGTTCCTCACCTGGGGGATGACCATCTCCATTTCCGAGCACTGAAGTGCCGGTCCCATGAATCCCACGCTCTGAAGGGTGGTCTTTCGCTCCTCGCTGATCATACCCGTATCAGGATCAAGGGAGACGGATCGGCTTCTTGACACATCACCCGTCAATTCCAGCTCCCCGGTCTCTGTCGAGTTGTAGTACATCTCCTGGGTGCCCTCGAGTTCCCAGAGGAAGCGATCGCTCATCAGGGTCCTTTTCAATGTGCCGCTCTGAGATAAGGAGCCGTAAACTGCACCCTCATCTCCGGACCGCTTGATATCAACGGTCATATTGCAGGATGTCACGTAGTGGTCTCCCGATCTGGCCAGAGGTAATGTGACAGTCAGGTCATCCCGGGATCCGTCATCGAGAGCTTCCAGTATCCTTCCAAGCTCATCCGGGACTCCGTTGTACACTATGCCCGCCCCAATGTTGAGGATTATAGCACAAACGAGCAGGGCATATATCGTTCTCCTTAGCAAGTGTCTCCCTCGTAGCAGGTACGGATCTTACATGAAAATGGATGCCAGCTCTGAACCATCGTCGGTCATTACAGAAAGAAGCTGGCCGGTGTTGGCATCCACGGACGATGTCAGGGTTGCTCCACTGCTCCAAACCTGATCCTTCTGCAGGCTCCAGGAATTATCCGATGTCGGTGTCTTGATGCCGGTGATCTGCTGGATCAGAACAAGGCCCTGATTGTTCTGCTCGTTGACACCGACCAAACTGTAGGAGAACCATACATCATCGGTAAGCACATTGTCCTGGAACGCCCCCGTTTTTACCGTATCGTCAATACGGAAGATCTTCTCCGAGTGGGTGAGAGTGACCATCTCATCGTTTGCATTGAAACTCTCCTCGCTCACCCCTCCCCTCCTCCGTCCGAAATATTTGTCCCCTTCATCTCCTGCAATGAAGGTGGAGACCTCCTTGTCCCCGTTCCAGGATTCCTCGCTGGACCTTGCCACGAGGATGGTGTATCTCCATTCGGGCCATTCCTCGTTCTCCTCGTAGTATTCCCACAGCTCCTCATCCTCATAGACATAGGAGAAGGTAAGGTTCCACCAATAGGTCTGGTTCCTCTCCAGCCTGTCCTCGTAGGACCTGTTCCAGAGGGCTCGTTCAACAACGACCTCGCCTCTCATATCATACTCTTCTATGAAATCCTGAAGCTCCGGGGAGGTGTTGATAGCATGGTCGACCGCCTCGTTTATGGTGAACCCGCTGAAGGAGGACCTGTCGACCTCGCTCCCGTCTGCCGGAACATACCTCCACCGCATATACTCTCCTGCAGGATGCAGGTCCGGATATTCCGTATGGCCAGTTGGGTCTCCCCATGGGATCTCCGTGGTACCCCTCTTCATCGATCCAGCCTCATCCTTCAACTGCTGCCTGGTCTCGAGTATGATATAGAAGCTCTCCTCACTCCCGTAGTAGCTTGTGTTGGTTCTCGTGTAACCTTTGAGGGGGAATGGATAATCATCGGAAATGTAGAACTGCCTGTTGAAGTAGATGAAATCCCACAGGTCGCTGGTGACATTGACCTTGAAAGTGTCATGTTCCAGGAGTGTATAGGCGCCTTCCACCGTCCAGTTATATTGGCGATCCTCCTCGCCCCATATGGGCTCACCCTCATAGGTCCCCCGGGAGTTCAGTGTCAGGACCTGGTCCATACCGTAGATCGCATCGTCCATGGATATGACCGGATCATCTTTCGGATCGGGATATGTTTTCAGGTCGACCATGTAGGAGACATCGGCCAGTGCGGCTCCCTGGCCGCCAAAAAGGGCTCCAAGGTTCTCGACGGCTATCTTTCCAATATTGTGAGCTTTCAGGGAATGTTTGTCAAAGACGTTCGTGTAATCCGATCTCTGTAGCTCGAGAGTGCCCGGGATCGTCACGGTGTCAACATCGCTGCCCTCGATCTTGAGGGCAAAGGACGCCCTGGTCTCGTAGGACAGCTCCATGGATTCGTGGGTCGTATGGAACCCATCCTCGGCCTCCTGGAGCTCGTCGACGTACTGAAGGAATTCACCCTCCCCCGTGAAGGTGTACCTGCCCCATTCACCGGAGGTCTTGTTCTCCCAGAACATCTGGGCGAAAAGCTCATAATCGTACCTCGCCTGGTCGCCTATCATCATCGGTGGTACTTGAAGAGATGTTATATCTGACCCCTCGAGTTCGCCTCCGTCCCCACCTTGTTCGTCGTCATCTTCGTTCCCTATATCCTGGTCCATGGTTGGGGGATCGATGATGTACAGGAAGTTCCCGAGTAGTGCGATCGCTGCTATGGTGATGGTCATCCATTTCATGGGAGGCACCTTGTGTACTGGAAGCAGGTACTAGTGGTTTATAAGTTATACCGCTTCATATTCAGGGACCCTATATTAAGGTTCTGGACCTTCCGATTAAATGAAGATACCTCATTTTGGAGCAAATGTAATATCAAAGAAGGATATCCGACGGTAACGAGGGATCAAGATGTCAGAAGGACCATACGATCTTGCGATCGTCGGAGCCGGGCCTGCCGGATCAGCTGCGGGGATATATGCTGGAAGGGCCGGGTTGAATACGATCATCCTTGAGAGGCAAATGGCAGGTGGACAGGTGGTCATATCCCCTTCCATCGAGAACTGGCCGGGTGAAAAGGAGATATCCGGACCGGACCTTTCGATGAAGTTCCGGGGGCATGTCGAAAGCTATGTCAAGATAAGGGAGTTCTCCGAGGTGGAGCTGGTGGGCCATGACAGGCTTTTCACCATCAGTACACCGGAGGGCGAGCTAGTGGCGAAAGCCCTTATAATCGCGACGGGAGCGGAGCACAGGAAGCTGGGGGTTCCCGGAGAGGATACCTTGAGTGGAAGGGGCGTGAGCTACTGCGCGACATGTGACGGGTTCTTCTTCAAGGGTAAGGACGTGCTCGTGGTCGGGGGAGGAAGCACCGCACTGCTTTATGCCATCTATCTTCACAATATCGGTTGCAGGGTGAAGCTGGTACATCGCCGGAGCGAGTTCAGGGGGGAGAAAGCCCTTCAGGAAAAGGTGCGGTCCCTGAACATGGACCTCATCATGGATACCTTGGTGGAAGAGTTCATGGGGGAGGAACAACTGGATGGTGTAAAGCTTCGGAACCTCACGACCGGAGAGGTCTTGGAGGTCCACGCTGATGGTGCATTCGTGGCCGTTGGAGAGATCCCAAGGAACGAGATAGCCAGATCCCTCGGTGTCAAACTGGACAGGGAGGGATACATCGAGGTGGATCGGAAGATGGCCACATCTGTACCGGGTGTGTTCGCAGCAGGGGACGTGACCGGCGGCCTGAAGCAGATAGTTGTGGCGGCGGGGGAAGGGGCGATAGCTGCCACTTCAGCCTTCGATTACCTCATGGAGCCATACTGGACGGAGAGCGGTTGACCTACTCGTCATCTTCATGGTTTTCTTTCTTGGTCTTCTCCCCTTCTATTATCAGACCGCCGAAGACCATCCTCTCCATGGTCTGGGACATCCAGAGCCTTTGTGTATGATAGTCGACATCCTGCCTCATCCTTAGCTCGGAATCGATCTGTACCCTTGCCAGGTGGATCCTGATCTCCTTGATCCCCTCGTTTGTAACTATCTCCTCGACAAGTTCGGGGAATATCAAGGGTTCAGCGAGACAGATGGCGATCCTGTCGAGCAACGGAGGTACATTGCCGGGGAGCTTTCCTCCGCACAGCACGCTCAATGATTCCCGGTACCTGGGGGAACCTCTTACCCTCTCCATGTTCATCCACCCTCGATGTGTTCATCCGGATTTATCATTTTGGGAGCCTGTGACAGCAAAGTGGTAAAATATGGAGAGGAAGCTACACTCACATGCCTCATTTCGTCCAGGGCAGCCACAGGTTCGAGATCGGAAAGATCGTCTGCATCGAGGTGAATGAAGAGGATGGCCCACCTGTCGTTTTCCTGAAGCCGGCGACATCCGTGATACACCAGGATGAGGAGGTGAACCCTCCAGAGGAGGGTGGAGAGCTTTCCTTCGGTATCTTCTATGCCATGGCGATCGGTGAACGCACGGGGACCTCCATCAAGGCGAAGATGTCCTCGGTGCTGGGTTTCGGGCTGCTAATGGATATCTACGATGGTAATCTACTCACAAGGGTAAGAGAGCAGGGGCTTCCATGGGACATGGCCAAAGGGCGTGATACCTACTGTCCCCTATCCGAATTCACCCCGTCCCAGGAGATCGGAGACCCCTACGGTCATGAGGTATACATGCAGCTTAACGGCATGGAGCTGGTCAAGTCAAGCACCAGGGACCTTCAGATGAACCTGGAGGATGCCATGCATCATATCTCCGGGACCATGACCCTTGCACCCGGAGACCTGTTAGCGGTCAAGATCAAAGAGTGCGAGGGGACCCTGAGGACGGGAGACGAAATAGAAGCGGGAATATCCTCCGTCGGCATCATCAGGAACCGGCTCGGACCCTCTTCCAGGGGCTGAGGATGAAATGACTTGACCCCTCCGGGACAAACCCCCTCACCAAAACGCTCCGGAGAAAACCATAAATAGGTGCCGGGTTTCATTTCCATTGGAGTTGCATGGTTTCTCTTTAAATCCTGATCTTTATCGTCAATTAGTTATCAATAAAACCAAGCTTCATGCCATTACTACCATTGACTTATGAATGAAAATAAGCCTGTGGAAATTGTAGAAAAGTTACAATTTCCAATGGAGTCGAACGAAAATTTTTATATATTGCCTATGTATATAGTTTTTTACCCGGTAACGGTTGCGTTCCAACGGTCCATGTTGTCCGGATCGGAATGTAGCTTCCGGCGCAAAAAGGGGATCCAAAGGAAATCTTCTCCGGAAGAGGTCCTTTGGATTTGAGACCGCTCGATCAGGGATGTTCGGACCTCGGTTCAAACATTTTTGATCGACATCAAAAGGATTCGACCTTTTCTCTCATCCCCAACACCCGCTCCGATACTGTCCTTCGGGACCGTTGAAGAAAAGGCCTTGGAGAAAGGTCCCCAAAAGGGACCCTAAAGGAGTTAAGGTGACCCCGATGCCTCGGCATAGGGGGAGACAAGTGCCGTCATGCGGATCGGACCCGTGGAGTTCGGTACCCTATTGGAATACGGCCCTTCGGGGTCTGCTTTCATCAAGGGTCCCGATCTCCAAGGCTCCACCCAGGACCCAGAGGGATCTCCTTCGGGAGATCGTTCCGGGTAAATGGATGGGACCTGGGATCCAACCGTTCCCGTGGTGGAACGTCTCACGACGTCCCTCCGCGAGGACCGGTCATCCTGAGGCCCTTCGACCTTCCCTCGTCCCCCTTCCCCGGAAGGGAAACGAAAAAGGAGATGGACCACATCTGCGGGATCCTTCTGGGGATCACTCCTCTTCGGAGGAACGAAAACCAAGGAAGACCTCGTGGGAGGAGCGATCCTCTGACACCTCCGCACCCCTCGGGGAGCAGAGGACCGTCAAAGAAGAGCTCTGGGATGAACCGAATGACAGGCGTCCGCCCGGTCCCCGGGAGGACTCCCCGCCCTGAGGATCATGGAGGATCCGGGTTCGCCCGGGACCACCAAATACCTCAAGGGGGCTTGTCAGGGTCCTTCGAGGTCCCTAGAACCTCCCTCGGGAGGTTGCCCCGAGACCTTCGGGTCATTAATGCGCATGGAACCGGGCCGATGGGGGAAGTGGCTCAGGCTGCTTCCCCCATCGTCATTTCTGAAGGTTTTTTCTCAAGGGTCGATACAGGGTCCTGTCCGTGAGATACCGTTTTATACATATTCGAAGTTCAGTGGCCCGGTGCTGATATGTTCTCAAAGAGGATACGCGATGTCCAACCTTCCGGAACGGTCATGTTGGCCAACAAGGTCAAGCAGATGAAGAACCAGGGAATAGATGTGATATCGTTCACACTGGGAGAGCCTGACTTCCCAACGCCCGAACATATCATCGATGCAGCCAAACAAGCCCTTGACGATGGGATGACCCATTACGTGCAGTCAACGGGCATCCCCCCGCTCCGGGAGGCGGTCGCAGCTCATGTGACGAACAAGAACGGTATCAAGGCCGCTTCCGATAACATACTCATTCTTCCGACGAAGTTTGCACTGTACGGGACCATCCAGGCTCTTGTGGATCCCGGTGATGAAGTGATCCACCCCGATCCTGGCTGGGTATCTTACGGCCCCATGATAGAACTGGCAGGCGGTGTACCTGTACCTGTAAGGATGAGATACAAGGACAGCTGGGTCTGGGAGCCCGAGGACATCGCATCCAAGGTGACCGATCGGACAAAGGCCATTATACTGAACACACCATCGAACCCCACAGGGTCCATAATATCGGCCGATACGCTGAAGGCTATCGGCGATATCGCAGAGGACCACGACCTCCGGATAATTTCCGACGAGATCTACGAGAACCTCGTCTACGAGGACACGCATTTCTCCATAGGCTCCATTGAAAGGATCAGAGACCGGGTGATCACGATCTCGGGGTTCTCGAAATCCTATGCGATGACCGGCTGGAGAGTGGGGTGGATGGTGGCCGATAAGGAGACCGTTAAAATGGTCAACAAGCTCCAGCAGCACTCCCTAACATGTCTTCCTGCCTTCGTCCAGATGGGTGCCCTTGCAGCGCTCAGAGAAGGAGATGAATGCGTCAGGACGATGAAGGAGGAGTTCAGGGCGAGGAGGAACATGGTCATACCGATGCTCAACGAGATCGATGGTGTGAGCTGCGAGATGCCCCGGGGGGCCTTCTATGCATTCTTCAGGACCGACCTTGGCATCCCATCCATGGAACTTGCCGATATGCTCCTCCAGAAAGCACATGTCTCCCTGACCCCCGGATCTGCGTTCGGGACCGCGGGAGAGAGCTACATGAGGATGTCCTATGCTGCATCGAGGGATGAACTTACGGAAGGGATAGGAAGGATCGCCCGGTTCATCTCATCCCTGAAGGGTTGAGGCTGAAGATCATTTCACGAGTTCGATCGCTTCCATGACAGTTTCAACGTCTAGGGGGCGGTCCATCCCCCTACGACGTCCTTTTCCACGTACGATAAATACCAATGCGGTCACTGCCGCGACCGACAATACCAGGACGATCGCTCCGATCGTCACCAACGGTACCCATGCGGGTTCGACCTCCAACTCCACCTCGGTCGAAACGGTGTTCCCCGCCATGTCCCTTGCTTCCACTTTGAGAATATGGACGCCTCCTGACAGACCAACCTCCAGTATCCCGTCAGAGGTCCATTCGACCAGGACCGAATCCCCATTGAGGACACGATACTGGATATCAGTCCCGTCCGATGACCCGGTGCAGTCTATTAAAAAACGACCCCGCTCCTGCTGAATAATGTCCATCCTGAGAAGCGGGTCCCTGGTGTCCAATTTGAACTGGTGAGTGCACTCGCTCTCTTCGTTCCCGGCCGTGTCCACCGAATGATAATGCAGTACGAGGACACCCTCTCTCGAGGGTATATCGATCGGCTTATCGTATGTGTTCCTCTCCTCTCTACCTTCCCACCAGTATACGATCTCGGCATCTGTATCGGTAACGAGCTCGATCAGTGGAGAAGAGGTGTACCAACCGAAAGGTCCCGGCTCCCTGACATTGAGTATCGTTGATGGTGTTTCCGTGTCCACATTCAACTGGAACCTCTGGACCAAGCATGTGTTTCCGGCCTCGTCCTCTGCATACACCATTATTTCATGCGAACCGTCAGGAACATCGAACCTGGTGATGTCCGTTTTTCCTTCCGTACCGTCCATGCTGAAATGCAGGGTGCAACCTATGTTGTCATACCAGCTCATTCTCAGTTCGGGTGCGGTCACGTAGGATCCCTTCAACCCGTCCGGTTCTGCCGGTAAGACGGAGCATTCGACCGAGGGAGGTCCGGTATCGACCTTGATGGGATAGGACCCTGTCGTACCGATATTCCCCGAAAGGTCCACGGACCTGTACTGAAGTAAGTGGCTTCCGTCCCCTATCCGGAACGGGCCGATATATTCCCTGAATGCTTCCCGGTTGGAAAGCCTGTACTGCACCCTGGCCCCCTCTTCGCCGGATACAAGCTCCGCTTCGGGGCTCGAAATATACCATCCGTTCTTGCCGTCGGGGACAGTGGATAGGGCCATCTCCGTTGAGGGAGGCGTCGTGTCCACCTTCAGCTCGAGCAGGATATCCGCCGACCTCCTGCCGGAGAGGTCCTCCCCGAAGATCCGGACCTGGTGGATGCCTTCCGGAACGAAGATCGGGCCATCGTAATCATTTTCAATGCCCTCAATCGTGTACCGCACCATGACCGGTGAGCCTTCATCATCTTCCGAGGGTTCGATGGTGAGAAGGGGTTCGGTTCCGTACCATCCGTTCTCACCGTCAGGCTTCTCGGGGCTCAGGGATACCGTCAGGTTCGGGTCCTTAATGTCTATCCTGAACTCGGCATGCCTCTCATCCTCGATATTTGCGGCTTCGTCCTCGGAGAAGAAATGGACATTGTGTATACCATCACCCAGCGCGGGCAGTGTGTAATTGCAGGATCTGTTCAATATTCCCGTTCGTGACGGTCCCAAACGATAGTGGACAACAGCATCCTCATTGGGGACCAGCGATATGATCGGCTCCCTGAGGAACCATCCGTTCTTCCCATCGGGATCGTGCGGATCGGTGATGACCGTGGTGACGGGCGGTATGATGTCGGATATGCGGATGTGATCCCTCACCTGATCGAAGTTATGACTGGTGACGGTGAGGTTGATGTCACAGAACCAGTCAAGTTCCAGATCGAAAACGGCTGCCCCGGACCCATCTGTAACAGCCCTTGAGTAAACACCTCTTTCGAAGTTCTCCAGGGTGACGTTGGCACCTATCACGGGATCCAGACCTTCATCTGTCACCAGGACCTGTATGTGCGGGTCAAGATCGTTCTCGTGATGCACCTCGAGTTGCATGCCCCCGAAACTGTCCGTCCACATCTCCACTACCGGTTCCCCGAGAAGAGTGAACTCAAGCCAGCACATTGCCACCTCCGTATTCCCACCGGGGAACTGCTGGCCCCAGACCTCTGCATAGTGCTCCTTTCCATCAGTGAACGCGGTCCCCATGGTGAATTCATACAAGCCCCCGACCTGCCGGGCGATGTCCTCCTGAAGACCGTTGTCATAGGGGAGGTACCTGTTTGCCCCGAGTATCCCCACAGAGGTCCTCGATGATCCGATGTACCCCAGGGCGCCTCCGTTCACGTTCTCCGTGAACGCCTCACCGAGCCCTTCGGAGAACCTCTGGTTCTGGCAACCTGAGGTGTCATCGAACCAGTTGGTGAGGCATGCCAGTGTTGAGATGACCGGCATCATGTTCGAATTGGTCAGCTCGCGTGCATCCCTGTCCCTGTATACCACACCAGCACCATAATCGTCGCACCAGACGGTCGGCCCTCCGTGATCAACGAACTGAACGAATGTGGCCCCGCTCTCAATGGCCTGATCGACCGCTGCAAGGGTGAGGGTGCCCTTGTCCTCGTAAAGCGGTAGTTTACCTGAATACGTCGCGTTGAGGTACTTTTCCCAGAGGTATTCGGATTGGATGCTCCCGTCGCCGTAGTTATGGGTATTTGCTGCGACAAGCAGCGCGGTCGATGCCCAATCCTTTCCCTGGTCCCCTGTCTCGTATGCTATCAGCTGGGCTATCTTGTTCATCCAGACGATAGGGTCGTTGATCGCCAGTCTCGACACGGAAAGGTCAGGTATTATATCCTCCATATCCCCCGGCTCCGAGTAGGATCCGTCCCCATCGAGGTCCCAGGTACCGTCCAAGCACTGGAAGTATGTGTCGGCGGGTATGTAGCCGTCATCCCAGCCTGCAAAAGCCTCCGAATCGACAACCCTCTTGGTGGGTACGGTGTCCCAGTCTCCCGCCAGCATTACATGCTCCAGTGTTCCCCACTCGTCAAGGACATCCTTGATGTAATCCCTCACAAGATCGGCCGGGTCGTCGGACCCTTCATAATGTTCATAGATGTCCTCGACCGCGATGACGGATGTGGCGATACCCATACCGTTCCTCCATTGGGCCAGTACCCCGAGCTCGTCAGCTGTGTCCTTGCGGGTGATGATCATGTACTGCGGGTGGACCTCTAATACATTGCAGATCGAGAGTGTTCCCGGGACGGATACAGGGTCGCCACTGATCCTTGTCGGCGTGGGCCCGGACATCTGATCCGTGTATTCGACCTCGACCTCGAGATCGTCGTTACAGGTCAGTGATGCCCCTTCGAGGTGGAAGGGAGTTATCCAGATGGAATAGGCATGGAGAAGTTCCCCGTCCACTCTCTTGTATCCCAGACTTTCGACCATTACCTGGCGGTCCGGATAGCTTCCGACACCGTTCCAGATGCCCCATGGCTCTTCATTTACCCATGGTGATGTCGGTCTCGGGACCGTTCTGACCTCAGGATAGGATAATATCGGGGTAGATACACTGCTCATCATGTGGACATCAAAGATATCTCCCCGGACCAGGACCATCGTCGCGACCCAGGGGAGCTCGGGAGACCTTGGGGTCGGATCGATCACCAATTCGTAAAGATCTCCCGAGGAGAGCCCGAGCAAGGCCTCTCCTTCCAGTACGATATCCATATCAAGGTCGAAGAGAGAGGTCCCTGCAAGCGGGTCTCTCGGGCCGCTCCTCAGGTTGATGGTGAAGTGATCAACTGGATCTCTCATGGCTCCGTACGCTCCTGAAATAGGGACCAGAGCGGTTGAAAGAAGGAACGATGCCACCACGATCAGGGTCATGGGTGTCCCCGGAGACCTGCACATCGACCTGACCATCCTCTCATCGTTATTAAACATTAATGGTACCGCCTTGCCGCTCGCAGGGTGACATCGTGTTCTTCAATGGATGGCACCATGCTGCATCGGACCGGTCAAACCACGAACGGATCGTCGATGAACACCTCTGCGGGGCACGGGCCAAGGCAGGAGGAGCAGTGCCTGCATCGGGAAGGGTCAAGTTCCACCTTGCCCCTCAGAACATGGACCTTCAATGCCCCATGGGGACATCTTCCAACACATATCGAACAACCGATGCATCCCGCCGCCCTTCTGACTATCGAGAGAAGGCCGCTGTTGAGCTTTCCGAGCTCCTTCCTGTCAGGAGCCCTTATGACAAGGGTCCCGTCGGAAAAGACCTCGATCGCCTTCCGCTTCATGGACCAGACATCAGGGGTCACGGTAATTCCACCCGTCCCGGGATCCTTCTCCACTTTTCCAAGGATGTTGAGCAGATCCACAAGGTCCTCCCAGGAGACCTCCTTTCCAAGTATTCCTTCCCTCGAGATACCATCATCGCATGTGTTGGTCCCATCTACCATCTCGAGAACGGAAGTACCACTCCCCCTTCTCCTCCTCCCCGATAGGGTAGCTACCTTCAGACCGGTCTCGCTTGCCAGCCTGACCATGTGCGGGGGGAGCTCTCTGAACCTGTGATAACCCATTGTGGTCCATTCCAGGGGAAGTCCGGCCTCCTTCCGCTCGCGCTCCAGGAGATCCACCCATTCGCGACTGTCCACTCTGGTATTGGTGACCAGGCCTATCTCGGCCATATCGCATGATGGACAGAGCCAGCACCCTATGCGAGGATAACCTTTGGCGTACAGTTCATTGTAAGGAGCCTCCCTGCTGAACAGGAATAACCATACGTCGAGGGCGGTCCAATTCTGCACTGGTGACGCTCCTGTCTGCTTCGGCACCCATGGGTTCTTCCAGACCGGGCCCTTCTGCTCCCTTGTGTCAGATTCGAACCTTCTCTGACCGATCAGGGTCAGGACACCATCGGGAAAATGCTCATCGACCATTCTGGCCATTGGTCCCAGCTTGCAGAGCTTGCAGCACCACCTGAAATCCCTCCCCGGAGGGCCGAACCTCTCGAGGTTCTCGAAGAACCCCGATACCGGCCTTCCCTCTATCAGCTCGAGCCCCAGCTCCTTCACGAACGAATGAACATGATCGACGGTCTCCGGGAACTCGAGCCCTGTATCTATGAAAAGGATCGGCGGCCTCAGTCCGGCCTCCAGAGCCAGCAGTAAAGTGGCCATGGAATCCTTACCGCCAGAATAGGAAACGGCAAGGGGAAGATCGTTCCTCGATACGAGTTTCCTTATGAACTCCACTGATCTCTTTATCATAGGGTCGAGATGGGGCCTGTTGACCACGACCGCTCTTTTCCATGCCTTCTTCCATCCTTCCTCCCGGGATAACTCCCGAACGGGTTCCCCCGGAGGACCTTCCTTTCCGGAGGAGAGCTCCCCGGCCCATCTGATCTTGACACCCAACCCAGTGGTCCCCACCATCTCCCTGCCCGTTTTCCTGGCGCTTCCCGACGCGATGATACGACCGCCTCCCTCCAGGACCAGAACCTCCTCACCCCCCATTATGCTCACATCAGCATCCACTATCCCAGGGCATAGGAGGTTCTTCCCATCAAAGAGAAAAGGCGGCACGGAGTCATCGACGGTCACATAGCCTCTGCTCGGTTTGAGATCCCGCCGGGCAAGGGCCCTACCACCCGCTTCCCGGAGGATGAGCGAGCTTCTCATCCTTTGCAGGGAAAAGGATATCGAGCCAATCACCTGCCCTCCTGATATGACCTCATCAAGCCTGTCAGGTGCGGGGCAAGGGTTCAGGACCACTGGCTCATCGGGGTCTATCAATGCAGCTCCTGCACCTTCCCCCCACTGGGCATCGGCAAGGGAGATGATCTCGTCCAGGTCATGAAGGAAGGCGGGTCGAATGTCCCCTGGCGGCGTGTGGGCGACCTCTTTCGAAGGCGAACCACAGGCTGGGCAGGCCCCGCCTTTTATGAGGGGGGAGCGGCATTGAACGCACCAATGAAGGTCCATCCTTCCATGGAACACACGGGCCATGACATCATAGCCCAACTTGAATCGGGATATAGGATTTGCGGTCGCCGCCCCCTGTACACCCTTCGAACAGGTGGAGGATATATGTAATCTATAAATCCAAATACGACCTTGGACCAACGGGGATATGATTGGACAGTATAGCACAGGATGTTATTCTTCTGTTCCTTGCTGTGAGCGCGGCCGACTGTAAGATACTGAAGGAGGAGATCTTCATAATGGAGAAATGCTCGGAGGACTACAATATCAGGAGGGAGGAATGGGAGGCTGCCCTCAACAGGTCCTTCATAACCTATTTCAACGAGGGTGACGCTGCGATCTCGAGTGCAATATACCGGCTTTCGAAGAGCCTTGACGTGAAGAGGAAGAGAGAGCTAACGGAGGACCTCCTGGCCATAGCCCTGGCGGACGACATATTCCACGAGAAGGAGAAGCTGGTCATCAAAATGGTCTGCCGTGCTTTCGGTGTGCATCTGAAGGTTCCTGTCGAGTTCGGCCTCGTCTGTGATTGAACATCACTTGTCCGCGGGGATGGAATCGAACATCAGCAGCCCGCCTGCCGCAGCTTCTTCGGACTTTTGCTCGGGGTGCGCCCGGAGCATCAACTCCTCCTTGGTCGGGGTCTTTCCCTCGACCTTTACATGCTGCAGCGGGCTCATGACCTGCAGGCCTTCCTCATGGAAGATCATCAGGATGCTCTCCATGACCGAGGACCTGATGAAGAGCATGTTGGTCGGATCGTCGATGTATGCCCTCAACCTGTAGATGACTGCATGATCGAGGAATTCCCTGACGATAACCTTGGGAACCGGGTCCTTGAGGACACCCGGGCTCGTTAGGGCTGCCCTCTTGAGAAGCGGTCGGACCGTCTTCGGGCTAAGGTCATATCCGAGCCCGACATCGATGACAACTGCAAACCCTCCCTCCTCTGCCGATCTCGAGAAGTTCAATATGTTATTGGCAAGAACGTTGTTGTTGGGTATCTCGATGAACCTTGATTCCAGGTCCTTGATGGTGGTGAACATGATCCCTATCTTCTCCACGAAACCGATCGTCTCCCCTATCATGACCCTGTCGCCACTGTCGAAGGGCTTCATGCTCATGAGGACCAGACCCGACAGCATGTTGCCGATCGATCCCGTGGCCGCAAAGGATACGACGAGACCGACGATCATGGAGATGACCAGGATGAAAGTGGTCCCTATATCCCCGAGCCCTCCTATGGACAGCAGGGTGTAGAGGAAGATCATGGTGATGACAAAATAGACGAGCCCCGTGGTTCCTTTCTTGGTCATGCTTACTATCTGTGTGCTCATCTTGGAGGTCCTCGTTCCCAGCTCCTTGAAGAACAGGTCTATGAACTTCTTGATGAAGAATGCGGCAACCACAAGGAGAACCAGGAAACCTATCTTTCCTCCGTTCTTGGAGAGGAAATCCCCGATGACCTGCCACACCTTTTCCCTGAGACCTATGGCTACCAGGGAGAGGACCACTATGGTCGCCAATGAAACTCCGACTATAATGTATCGAATGATTATGGCGAAATAGGATATGAACTGCCTGGGGAGGATCGACCCTCCACCCTCCTTCTTCTTTCGGAACCATTCCCAGAGGTTCGTGTTCCCGAGTATCAACAGTCGGTAAATGAGCAGGGTCAGGATTATCCCGGCCGCTGGACCCGCCAGCTGTTTGACCCAGAACCAGAGGTTGTCCTCCAGGGCGGGGAACATCAATGACAGTCTCCAAGACAGTATCAGTACGATCCCCAGTATGGCGATCCTGTTCAGGAAACCTCGGGCAGCTCCGAACCATTCGGTCTCGATGAAACCGAACTTCCTCTTCCGGAAGAAGCCCAGTATCCCCAGGAGGAACAGGTACAGGAGAAGGATGACGAGTATTATTACGAGCAGGACGATCACCGATATCCATTGTTCCTGAATGAATTCGGTCACATCCTGAAAGGTAAGGAAGGGTTTCACTGCGGAGATATTGGTCCTGATATCGATATCGTATTCCTTCCCCAGCTTGAAAGCGATCGTCTCCTCATGGGAAAGCTTGCCATCGTAGATGATCTCGATGAGGTATACTCCCGGCTCCAGGACCGTTCGGAACGCCCCGTCCCTGTCCGTCGTCAGGTTGCAGCAAAGGTTCAGGTTGTCGACCCTCTTCATAAGAACGTTTGCTTTCGCCAGCCCGTCGCCCTGCCTGTCAAGGACCTTTCCGGAGATCTCCGCCCTCAGAGGTCTGGACGGGTCCACGTTCAGATGAACGTTCAACCACTGAGCGCTCTCCAGTCCGTGAACGGTCCGGTTCAGCAGTTCCCCGGTCGTAGAATATACGGAAACGGTGAAGACCTTTGGAGGAAGCGATATCTCATATCCGCCCGAGGTATTTGTCCTGGTGTATACTGTATCGAAAAAATCCGCCGCGAATGTCAAGGTAAGGTTTTGCAGTGGTTTACCTGTTCTGATGTCCTTCACGGTCCCGAAGATACCTGAATCGTAACCGGGTGCTCCCACGGTATCCTCTACGGGGAAAGGAACCACCATTACAAGGAGCGACAGGCAGATCATCATACCTGCCCAACCTGACCTACTGAGCATCATTGTCGGCCCTCGCTCGATCCTTATTTGGAACCATACAGTTGATATTAAAGGGTTCCTATCCTTAATTGTAGCTGCTAGCTGCCGGATAGAATAGCATCACGATCGTCGCTATCGATGCTTCTGGACCTCAGGGATTCATCCCGTGAGCTTCTTCTCCATGGTCTCGACCAATCTGACAGCCATCGGGGACAGGTTGATTATATCCTCCATGTTGTACTTCAACAGGAGCTTCAAGGCATTCCTGTTCTTATCCCTCTCGTACATCTTCCAGAGCCTGACCGCATCTTCACCCGACATGCCACGGACATCGTCCGGTCGGACGATACCCATCTGAATCTCGATCGATTTCAGTCCGCCCATATACCCGCATCTCCGGGCCAGGAATCTCATGTCCAGGTGTGGGATGTGCGGTACCGAGCCGGGGAACTGGGCTTCCAGCATAGGAATGTCGAAGGTAGCCCCATTGAAGGTCACTATCATCGATGCTCCCTTAAAAAGGTCCGATATCCCGCACGTGTTGAGGTCTTTTCCCCTCACCAGAGCACGGAACTCCTCACCATCATAGGCGCCCACCACCGTGACGGGAGAGTACCTCCTCGTGCCCATGGTCTCGATGTCCAGAAAGACAGCATCTCTCCCGAACTCTTCCCACATTCTCCAGTTCTCGCATGGCCTGAACAGCCTGGCAAAGAAGTCCAGCTTTCCATGGTCAAGGTTCCTGATGGCCTCATTGATGAGGGAATCGGACCTGGACTTTCGGTCGCCTTTCAAGGGTCCTGCCTCATCCCTTTGTAGGAATTCGTCCCAATCCGGTATGCCTTGGTCCCAGATCGTCCTCTCCGTGGACGACCCCACACCTGGTAAAAATATGAAGCTCTTTTTCAGCATCGACTCACCATGTGGCCGGATCGTACCTGATCGTGTGCGGGTCGTCGATGTTCAGGAGGTCCATGATCCTCCCCGTAAGGGACCTCTGAAGGTCCTGTACCAGAGGGGAGCCGAGGTTGTAGAAGGGGGGCGATGCCGGCATCACGACAACGCCCCAGGACGATAGTTCGTAGAGTGCTTTCAGAACGGGTGTGGAAAGCGGGGTCTCCCTGACGACCAGGATAAGCCTTCTTCTCTCCTTCAGTGCGACCGATGCGCAACGAGATGTCAGATCGTCCGCGATACCCGCGTGGACCTTGGCGGCGGTGGAGGTGGAGCAGGGGCAAATGACCATGGAGCCGAAGGGATTTGAACCGGACGCCGATCTGTGGTCCATTTTGCCGGTATGGACAAGATCGTCGCATGACCTTCGGATGTCATCCAGGGAGGCCCCCGTCTCCCGCTCCAGAATGGAGAGGGCGGTATCATTGTATATCACCGTCAGGTGGATACCTTCTTTCCTATGACTGTCAAGGCCTTTGATAAGCTCCAGACCATACCCGGTCCCGGACGCCCCTGTCAGGGCGACGATAATAGCTCGCTCTTTCATGGGACCCCTATAGGATGATACGTATCAATATTTTTGGTCGGGTCTCGTGCCCGTCATGCTTTTCCAAGGGTTCAATTCTGTTCTGGGGTCTTCCTTGGGGGTTGAACCGGTCTTATGTAACCCCCCTGCGGTATCGGGGCCGGCTGCATGCCTGGCGGAACCTGCCCGGAAGGCATGGTGGGGGGTAGCTGTCCCGGCGGTGGTACCCTGGGTCCACCTATGGCGAACTGCCCTCCCTGCCTCATCTGGACCTGCTCTTCCATCGTCATGGCACCGACCTGAACGTTACCGCCGCCAGCGTTTTTTACGGCTTCCTCATCGTAATCCTCGGCAGCTTCAAGAAGGTCTCCCATGGACTGTTCCAGAGCGTTCTCGTCCACGGAATCGTGCCCTATCTCGGTGGTATCGGGATCTATGTCCATCGTATCCATATCCATGGACTCACCGAATTCGATCTTGGGAGCGGAATCCTCGAAAAGGGGACCCGTTCCGGTCTCCCAGGCAGGCCCGGACCTTACCTCGTCCTCCTTCTTTGAGATCAGTTTCTGCTTGCCCTCCTCGTGATATATCTGACCGCCAAGGTCCAGCGTGAGGTCGTCCAGCGTGGACTGATCCGGACCCACCGCATCGCCGGCCTTCTGGACTCCGTAGAGTCCGGAGAGCTCCTTCTGCCTTCTCTCCATGTCAGAGACCCTCTTCTCGAGCTCCTCGTCCTCGTCCTCCTCCCTCTTCTTGGCCAGGCGGATAACGACAATGATGCCCACGGCGATTATCAGGATCACGACCACCAGGGCTATAAGGCTGAAGAACAGCCACGGAGGGATCTTGTCGAACAGCCCTTCCTTGTCCCGTTCTTCGTCATCAGGGTTTTGAGCGGGTTTCGGATGCCCGGGGTAAACATCCGGATCTGTCGGGTTGACCTCGTTCACCCGTATGCTGAACGGAACGAGCTTCTCCTCATCGTACTGGGGTACCTGGAAACCTATCTCCTGAACATTGGTGTACCCGTCAGCATCCTCGTCCACATCAGGTTTGTGATTAAGGCTCCCCCAGAAATAGATCTCTCTCCTGTCCGGCATCCCATCGTTGTCATTATCGTCATCGGACCAGACCCACTGCTGGATCTGGTAATAGATGTCAATGGTCTCCTCATGTCCGTCGGAGACCGTCAGATTGATGAAGAACTTCTCGCTCTGCAGGATCGACAGGTTACCGTTGGACGGATCGAACCGGACCAGTATCCTGTTCCCGTACATCTTGAACGATCCACCGGAGTTCTCGTTGCTGATGGTCCATGTGTAGTTCAGTTCGTCGAAATCACGGTCGAAGGCAAAACCCTCGAACAGGACATCCTCTCCCCATTCGGCCTGCAATTTCAAACCGCCCTTCTTGTTGCCCCATTCGAAGACATCCTCCTTGTCCTGGAGGAAGTCCACCTTGATCTTCCCCGACCCCGCGACCCACTCGGGCTGGTCCTGGATGTTCTTCACGGTGATGTTCACCGACAGGTGGGCGTAATCGGTCTTCTGCAGGTCCCAGAGTTGAACGTCGAAAGCGATGGAGCCCTTGTTCGCGTCCTCCTCGGTAGCTGTGACACTCACTGTCCAGTTCAAAGCAGATACCTTGGAGATGGTTGGTCTGTTGGAAACGGATTCAAGGTTCAGAACATCTGCAAAGTCAATATCGTCGGCGGAGACGTTGAAGGTCAATGAACCATCCTCGAAGACCTCGAACCTTACAACCCCCCCGGTCCCCTCCACCTCCACCCCATCCACAGAAACGAAGAAAGGAGCGTTGTTCACGTTCTCCACGGGTATGTAGACGGTGAGGTTCTTGATGCCTCCCTTCTCGTCCCTGGCAGTAACGGTAATGTTCAATTCGGGGACGTCGTCGTTGGTGGGGATGAGGGTGAATATCGATTTATGCTGAGGGTCCTGTGCATCCTTCTCGACATCTATCCGGGGATCATTGGTGGTGAACTCCAGGAAATCCTTGTCTATGTCGTTCGCCGTGATCGCAAAACTGTATTCCAGACCTTCCAGGCACCCGATGTCCTTCGGGAGAAGCCTCATCTCCCTCTGATTGGGACTGATGGTGGCCTCGTACCCGGTGGTCAGGTCCTGGAACTTGGCCCAGATCGGAGCATCGTTGGTGGAGTTGACCTGGACGGTGAACCAGTTGGAATATCCGACCTTCTCGTCCCCTGTACCGAAACCTCCATCCTTTCCCATATCGGTCACGGTGATCCTGAACTGTTCCTTTCCGAACCAGTCGGGAACCTTCCTGAAGATGTCGAAATACCAGTAAGGGGTGTCAAGCCCCACCTTCCGGGTCCTCACGGTCAGGTTAGGTTCGGGGACCCACTGTTCGTAACCGTATTCCAGGTCAGCGAACCCGTTGTAGTTATCATCCCAGATCCAACCCATCTCTCTCCAGTAAGATAGATTCAGCGCTTCTTCCCGGCTCTCGTCCTCCAGAAGGTATATGGTCGGGATCTCCCTGGTGAATATCGGAGGCTGGTTGACAGGTCTGGTCTTGAAACTCACCTCGTTGGATATGGATACAAGACCTTCCTGGTCCTCCACCGCGACCTTTGCATAGTACTGCGTGTTCGGTTCCATGTCCCTCTTATAGGTCTCGATGTTCATGAGCTGGTTCTTGGATACGTTATATAAAGGTCCGTCCGGCCAGGCGACGTCCGAAGGAACGAAATCAGCCCCTTCCCAGACATACGTCTTGTACCTCTTGAAGTCTGGCTCGAGGTTCGGTGTCCAGCTTACCAGGGCATATCTCTCATCGGTGATGAGGAGCTGGAGGTCGTCGATGGGCTCGGGGATCTGGTTCACTATCGATCTGGCATGCTGGATGTCCATATCCTCGAGGGCGTCCGGTCTCTCCCACCATATGACATGAGCGGTACCACCGGAATCCACAGCGACCCTGGGTTCGTCCTTGTAAACGGATGGTGCATGATCGTTCACCCTTGCTGGTTTGGACCATGTTGTGCCGCCATCCGTGGATACTGTCGAGAAGATGTTGGTGTTCCCGAGCGTGTAGTCCATCCAGCTGATGGCTACGGTCCCGTCGGGACCCAGACCGATGTCCGGGCGTCCGTGCCATTTGTCCGCTTCCTGGGAGACGTTAACAATGATGTTGTCATTCCCGCTCACCTCCCATGTGGCACCGTTGTTCGTTGACCTCGTGTACTTGATACATGGCCTGTCCTTCGAGATGTCTCCGTTGTCCGTCCCGCTGCTGTCAGTGGAGAAGTCCCACCATGTGAGATGAACTCCGTTACCATCCGCCTCCATATTGGGGAGGAATGTCTGATACATCGGGTATACAACGGGTTTCGGTATCCTCGATGCCGTTTCGAAGACCAGGGGCGGATATCCCACGAGATTCGAGCTTGATGCCCTGGACATGAAAGTGTCAGGTTTGTAATCGAAATTCACCTCCCAGCCCACAAATACATACTGACCGTTCGCTGCCACGGTCGATTTCTTCTGTCCCCAGTTGGGATCCGGTGCCTCGGGTTGTGTCCTGACTGCGGCAGGGGGGATCCATGACACACCAAGGTCCGTGGAGTATGCTATATCGATCTGTGAATTGGAAGGTTCGACATTGGTCCATGTGACGAAGAGGTTCCCGTAGGGATCGAATGCCATATCCACCTCCTTGATCTTGCTCGAGGGATAACCGCTAATGGTAGTTGGGGTCACAAGGTAGTCGCCGGACCAGGTCGCACCTTTATCGGTCGATGTCCTGACAACTATCACCAGTTCGGTAAGACCCGCTATGGCCCTGTAAGTGGAATCGAGATAGGCCACCGCTATGACAGAGCTGTTCCCGTTCTCATACACATCTATCACGGGACCCAATTGTTTATCTCCGGACAGATAGCCCGCTTTCATGAAATCGAAGGGGGTCTGCCATGAGGTACCGCCGTTGGAGGACTTCTGGAACCATACGTGGGGATCGTTGAAACCCGCTTTGAGGTCCTCGTAGACCACATATACCTCGGCTGTGTCATCGGATCCGGAAGCTGCTATGTCGTAGTTCTTCTGGTCCTTGTTGTCGGGGTCATATGGTTTGATGTAGACGTCCGTTCCGAACGTCAGGGCTACGGCTGTACCCAGAAATGGGAGCACGGCTGCAAGCATCATCATGGCAACTAGAAATATTGCGGTTCCGTTGTTGTGTTCACTCCTATGCATCGATACCACCTCGGGCACCATCACGCCCATGCGGTGTCGGGGGAACATCTGTCCAGATGTCCGCATGGACGCTCATTGTACCTGGTGAACGTTTCTTGATTTATAAACGTATTCGGATATTATCTCAAGGACGGTCAAAATATATCAGATACATAGAATACTAGATGGACAAAATGTTATATAGGGCGACCTGATACTCCCCTCACTCCACCTGGGGGTATCAGATATGGTAGATTTCGAAACCATTGAGTTCAAGAACGTTCCCTTCGGGAAGAACAACTTCATAGAAGTGGCAAGAAAGAGAGCTGTTCTGGGAAATGGCGGTCAGAGCGAGTTCATATCCATCTCGAGAGGTTATTTCACCACCAATGACGAGAAGAGATACAAGAACTCCGTTACGATCCCGCTGGACGAGGATGTCCGGAAACAGATAGCCCAGAACATACTGGAGATCTGACTCCGGGGACCGATGGAATCGAGGTGAGGACATGGTAGAGTTCAAGGCTGTAGTCGCCGATGTCAAGAACGGAAGGACATACCAGACAATGGTATCGGGCCAGCATGCCAACAGGCTCCTGGGTATGAAGATCGGGGATGAGTTCGACGGCCTCTTCGTCTCCCTTCCCGGATACAAACTGAAGATCACGGGCGGTTCCGATAAGGACGGTTTCCCGATGAGACGGGACCTTCCGGGCCAGCAGAGGAAGAAGATAGTGCTTTCCGGAGGCGTGGGGTTCCACCCCCTTAGCGACGGACAGAGAAGGAGGAAATATGTCAGGGGGAACAGCATTTCCGCCGACATGGTCCAGATAAACCTCAAGGTGACATCCTTCGGTCCGAGACCCATAGAGGAACAGCTGAAGCAAGGAGAAAGTGAATGAAGGTAAAGTCCCCCCCTGAAGTGAACATCGGTCTTGTGGGACATGTGGACCACGGAAAGACCACTCTCACAGAGGCACTTTCAGATGTGTGGACGACCACCCATTCAGAGGAGATTAAGAGGGGCATCACCATCAAATTGGGATATGCCGATGCCGAGTTCTTCAAGTGCTCCAAATGCGAGGAGCCGAAATGCTATTCGACCAGATCCAAGTGCAAGATCTGCGGTGGTAAGAACAAGTTCCTGCGTTCCGTGTCGTTCGTCGACGCACCCGGTCACGAGACCCTCATGGCAACGATGCTCTCCGGTGCCGCGATCATGGATGGGGCCCTCCTGCTGATAGCTGCCAACGAGAAGTGCCCACAGGCGCAGACCAGGGAGCACCTGATGGCGTTGGATTTCATAGGGATACAGAACGTTATCATCGTCCAGACCAAGATAGACCTGGTCTCCAAGGAGAGAGCGTTGCAGAACTACAGGGAGATCAAGGAGTTCGTCAAGGATACGGTCGCCGAGAACGCTCCAGTGATCCCGGTCTCCGCCCATCACGGCTCGAACCTGGACCTTCTGATCGAGGCAATCGAAAAGATAATACCAACCAAGACCCACGACTCCAAACTCCCGCTGCGGATGTACATAGCCAGGTCCTTCGACGTCAACAAACCCGGGACGGATTACCACCTCCTCACAGGTGGTGTGCTCGGAGGAAGCCTTCTGCAGGGAGAGGTCCGGGAGAATGACGAATTGGAGATCAGACCTGGCATCAAGGTGGAGGAGAAGGGTTCCTCGCGTGTGGAGTTCCATCCATTGATAACCCGTGCATCATCGTTGATAGCCGGGGGAATGAAGAGGAAGGTGCTTACCCCCGGGGGACTCGTCGGGATAGGTACCACATTGGACCCCAACCTTACCAAATCGGATTCGCTCATAGGGTCCGTGGTCGGAAAACCGGGCACCCTTCCGCCGGTCGTCAACGACCTGACCCTCGAGACCCACCTCATGGAATACCTTGTCGGCCTGGACGAGGAGGTCAAGGTCGAGAAGATCAGGACCAAGGAGGTGCTCATGCTCAATATCGGAACGACAACGACCGTTGGCATAGTCACCTCCCCGCAGGATAACAAGGTGGAGATGACCCTCAAGATGCCTGTATGCGCTGATAAGGGACAGAGGGCTGCCATATCCCGCAGGGTAGGCAGCAAGTTCCGCCTGATAGGCTACGGGATCATCCTTTGAGGAGGATGCCCATGCCAAATGTTTCTGAACAGGGGGGGCAACTTTTCCGTGTCGAGGACCTAAAAGGGAACCATCTGATACTGGATGCAAACGCGCTGATATCTCCGTTCATACTAGGTTTCAACCTGGACATCGAGGTCCAGAATGCTGCACCAGGATTCGAACCACTGGTACCATACTCCGTCATAAGAGAGCTTGAAACTCTCATGCGAAAGGGTGATTGGAGGGTGAAGGCGGCCATGGACCTGTCCCGTAAATATCCATGGGTGGATGTCAAGGGCAAGGGTGATGCCCCTATATTCAATCTGGCTGTTAGGACCGGATGGATGGTAATGACCCAGGATAGAAGGCTTCGTGCCAGTCTGCGAAAGAAGGGTATCCAGGTTCTGCTTGTACGAGGCAAGGGGCATCTTCAGGTCATGGAACCGTGATCACGGCTCCCCCGTATCATCCGGTCCGTTCGTCCATGGTCTGTACGAGCCCTCTCCCGGATTGTTCGGGTATGGTGAGAATGCGGGGTCGCCGTACATAGCGAACATCGAGACCTCCTTCCAGTGGGCCCCGAGAAGCCCCCCGGACCAGTCGGGGTCGTCTTGCTCCTGGATCAAGGGGCTGACCGGATGTCCCCTGTTCGGGTTGTGGATGTAGCGGTTCTCGGCCCACTGCAGGGCTTCTCCGGCGGTCCCGTACTGCTCTTCGTTGTTGAACAACGCATCCCAGAAGAAGGCGAACCATGCATCATTGAGGTCCCATTCGTAATTGCTGTCACTCCAATCGGGATTGATGACGCCGGGCAGCCATTCCTCCGTGGCAGATGTGGAATCCTGGGCGACGTTGGAGAAGCTGACCTCGGTCGCGCCTCCGGCTATTACCGCACCCCCGTAAAGATAGTTCAGGGCGAATGTCCGTTCCACATCTATGGGTTCGGCAGGCTTCCACCAGCCTGACCCGTGGATCTTGGTGTTCATGCAGGCCACCCAGAACCCGACCTGCGGAGGCAGGAGGAGCTCTCTCACCTCCTCCCCCCTGAGGACCGCGCTCTCGTCACCGGATATGGCATAGGGGACCATGTAGAGGGAACCATACTCGGACCCGTGACCTCTGTAGGCGACGAATCCGGACGCCAGCATCGCATTGTTCATATCATCTGGCCCCTTGGGATCGACCCCGTCCCCGACAAGGATGTCGCGTCCGATGTTCGTGGGCCCTATGTAATCGTAGGACATGCCTTCGTCCTCGGCATCCCTGCACCAGAACCTCGCCGGTGTGACCTGCCCCCTCTTGTAAGTGATCTCGTATCCGGAGAAAGATGTTCCATGAGACCTCCAGGTGATATCCTGAGTGCCTGACTGGTAATCAATGGACAATACCTCCTCGTGAAGATCATAGAGATATGTCCTGACCATCTGATTGCTCATACCCTGTACGTTCAGGTTCACGAGCCTTCCCACCGCCGAATCCATGTAATACGGGTCCTCTCCCAGGAAACCGTATACTACATCGGAGCTTACCAGGTAGTCGCCTTCAACGTTCTCGGGGTTGGCATCCGTCTCATCAGGCAGCTGGAACTGCGGGATGGCCGAAGCCGATCCCACGAGGGTAACATATCTCGGGAGTCCGTAGAGCGAAACGGCTTCCTTGAGCCCAAGATAATAGCCTATGGCCCGCTGGTTCAGATGGAGGTCCATGTAACCTATGTTCTCCTGGGAAGGTTCATATTCCGTCAGAACGTAGGCGCTTCTGTAAGCGGCGACCTCCCCGGCCACAGCAGACAGGGCAGGGATGTGGAACTGATCATCGTATGTGTCATACCCGGCCGATGATCGAAGCATCCCGGTCGTTGTGTCCAGAGGGTTCACGACCATGACGTAATCGAAAGGAACTCCCAGCATATGAAGCTCCTGCCATGCCTCCTCTTGCGACCGGTAGGTGGCATCTCCGTCGATCATGACAAGGTTCTTCTTGTTGGCGATCGAGGCCGCCCACAGGGCCTCCTCATAGCTTGACACGGTGAGCAGGCCGTCGAACCCATTGAACCTTGCCAGGGATGATGGCACCATTTCAAGGGTGGTGGTGATCTTCACCTGCGCGGAGACCCCGGGTGGGTTCTCGGGGTCCTTCGTGAAGAGGATGAAATCATGGGATGATAGCCCCATCTTGTCTATGGTGTCCATCTGGTGCTCATCGAGGGTCCCCTCCTTCTCCAGGATGAACATCGGATGGTACTGACCTGTCCTGTCCACGGCGATCGATGATAGCATCGCGGAGAACATCATGGAACCATTGTCCGCCGGGGCATCCATCAAGATGACATATTTGGATGGGAGCTCAAGGTCCGGTTCGTACCTCGGCCCTCTCTCCTTCTCCCCTCCCCTGAATATGAAGTAAAGGCCTCCCGCGACAAATAGAGCTGCAATGGCTATCGAAATGACCATTCCTTTTCGGGTGCGGACCCATTCTCCAGAAGCCATGCCCAATGATAGTATAAAGGGACATTAATGATTTGCGGTAAAGGAGTGATACGGGCCAGGTTCCCCAAAAAAGGGTAAGGTCCCTGGATGCAGAACGTACTTGGGGGGTTGGACGGTCATTGATATTTATTTCATTATCTTTAAGTATGTAGATATATCTAATTCAACCGCTTGACCCGATACCATTCAGATGATGAACAACCTGCCAAAGACCGTGAGGCTGACCCGATCCCTTCAACCATTGAGCCCAGGGACGATGTGGTAGCCCTCAACAGAGAGCTTCGGCTGAGGACCGAGATAGCCCGGGTCGTTTCTTCATATACCAGACCATCGGAGCTTCTTACAAATATACTGTCCATCCTGTGCAAGGGATTCGGTGCCCTTGGAGGAAGTGTATATTTCCTTGACAAAGGGACCAACGAGATCGAGCTCAAGGCGATCTACGGTCTTGATCGCAACTATGCCGCGACCTACCAGAAGATCCACCTCGGGCAGAACGTGACAGGACAGGTCGCTCAGACCGGGGAAGGCATGATCATCAGGGATGCTACGAAGGACCGGAGGTCCACCAAGGGTGTAGTGCAGATGCTCAGGTACAGGAGTGCGGTCGTGACCCCCGTGACCTCGGGAGGGGAGGTCATCGGGATCATCGCTCTGGTAAGTGAGACGGCCAGCTACTTCACCCAGAAGGACCTTAAGCTGCTGGACGAGATAGGGGCTCATATCTCACCGGCCATCGTAAACTCCTTCCTGAACCAGAGGATCATGGTTGAAAAGGAGAAGCTGTTGGATATACTGGACAGGCTTGATGAAGGTATCTTCGAAGCCGAGGTGAGGAACTCTCTCCCGATGGACATGGAACCCGATCTCGCGGTAAGTGGACTGTTCGAGAATGGCACATTCACCCTGATGAACCGAAGCTTCTCGGACCAGTGCGATGAGGGTATATGGCTCGGAGCCGATATCCGGACGGGGTTCGAGGAGAAGCAGCTTTTAAGGATGCTATTAGAGGTCGTCCATAAGGGAGAGGTCAAGGCGATAGAACGCAGATGGACCGGGGAGAAGGAGAGGATATTCGAGGTATCGATGCTCCGCGTTGATAAGGATTCCAGGATCAAGGGGATCAAAGGGACCAGAAGGGATGTCACCCAGAGGTCTCTGATGGACGAGAAGGTCCGGGAATCCAAGAGGCAGACAGAATTCTACATGGACCTGATGTCCCACGACATTTCGAACATCAACACCGCAGTGCTGGGCTTTTTGGACATGATGGAATCCGGTACAAGGAAAGCCCATGACATCCAGAGGTTCATCAACATCGGCCGAGAGGAGATCAAGCGCTCATCCCAGATCGTCCAGAAGGTCAAGGTCCTGGCAAGAGTGCAGAGAGAGGCACCTAACCTCGTCATCATGGACGTATCAAAGAGCATATTGAAGAACTTCGATCTGGTCAAGAGGCAGTATCCGAAGAGAACGCTGGTCCTCGAGCACGAACCCGGGCTCTCTTCTGTGAACGTGCTATGCGATGGGTTGATCGACGAGCTCATACAGAACATCTTCAGGTTCGGGATAGAGGGTTCGACCGATGAGAAAGTGTCCTTCGATGCACAGGTCCGAAAATGGGAATACGACGGGAGGAAGGGATACCTCTTCTCCTTCCAAAACGGGTCC
The DNA here is from genome assembly GCA_016928095.1 of Thermoplasmatota archaeon. Classification (GTDB taxonomy): domain Archaea; phylum Thermoplasmatota; class Penumbrarchaeia; order Penumbrarchaeales; family Penumbrarchaeaceae; genus JAFGLL01. The sequence continues at coordinate 9,550 of JAFGLL010000058.1, read as the reverse complement.
TGCAGGATATCGAAGGAGACCCGTGAGCGGGTGATGAACAGGGGGCTCTGCATCAGCGGAGAACCCCCCGGGAGCGGATTGGCCTTGAGCGTTGTCAAGGCCATAACCGACAGATACAACGGAAGGATATGGTTCGAGGACCAGACCGTCGATCGTGGGGGGAGCGGTACCACAACAATGATCTTCCTGCCATCCCGGCCATGAAGAGAGACCAGGTAACTGCATTTGAACATGTTCCACTAAAAATAACGTCATCCTTTTTGAGAGAGCGTTGAGGATCGTATGATGGATGATTTCCCGGCTTTCATCAGCAACCATTAAATAATGCTTTTAAGGTCATAGTTTTAGGGTTCCCTAAATATATTATTGGACCCTAGATGATAGAAATGGTACAACGGACCATTCGTGTTGCCCTCGCCGGTAACCCCAACGTTGGAAAGACATCCCTGTTCAACCGTCTCACCGGGTCCAACCAGCATGTCGGTAACTGGCCCGGGGTCACCGTCGAGGTGATGGAGGGGGCAAGGACCCATAACGGTATCAGGATCGAGATCGTCGATCTACCGGGGACCTACTCGCTTTCAGCATATTCCAATGATGAGAGGATCGCAAGGGACCATATCCTCAAGAAGGACCCGGATATCGTTGTCCAGGTGGTGGACGCAACCAATCTTGAGAGGAACCTCTTCCTGACACTTCAGCTCCTGGAGCTTGGAGCGCCGCTGATGATAGCGTTGAACAAATGGGACCTCCTACTGAAGCGGGGGGACCGGATCGATGTCCGCTACCTATCAGATATCCTGAAGGTGCCCATCATCCCGACGGTGGGTCTGAAGGAAGAGTGTATAACCGGTCTTCTGGACAGCATGGTCGTCTCCTTCAAGAAGAAACGGAAGATACCCGAAGCGATCGATTACGGGCCCCGGACAGATGCGAAGATACGGGAGATATCACGTATCCTTGAAGGTGCGGGGGAGGTCCTGGGACCGTTTCCGAAGAGATGGCTCGCCATCAAACTGATCGAGGGTGACATCGATGTCCTTGAGCTGGCAGGGAGGTCAAGGTTGAAGGAGGAACTGATGAAGGTCCTCAAGGATGTTGACAGCGAGGCCATGGAGCTTGAGATGACGGATATCCGGTATGACCTGGCCAGCAGATTGGCAAGGAAAGTGACCAGATACGCTCGACGGAAAGCATCCCTTGCAGATATGTTGGACAGGGTGATCACACACAGGTATCTTGGGATCCCCATCTTCTTGGTGATCATCTGGGCCATGTTCCAGCTGACCTTCACTGTCGGGGAACCCTTCTCCCTGATAATAGACCGGGGGTTCGCCCGTCTTGGCACATTTATGATGGATAATGTCTCGCCGCACTGGCTGGCATCACTTCTGGGCGAGGGGGTCCTTGGCGGCGTGGGTAGCGTCCTGGTCTTCCTCCCGAACATAATGATACTGTTCTTCCTGATATCCGTCCTGGAGGGGAGCGGGTATATGTCCAGGGCAGCCTATGTTATGGACCGTCTGATGGTGAAGATCGGCCTGTCTGGGAAATCCTTCATCCCGATGGTCATAGGGTTCGGGTGCAACGTTCCGGCCATCATGGCGACACGGACCATAGAGGACAGGAAGGACAGGTTGATCACCATACTGGTCAACCCCTTCATTTCATGCGGTGCAAGACTTCCGATCTATATCCTGTTCACCGGGATATTCTTCAAGGGATCGGGAGGGACCGTGGTGTTCGGACTCTATCTGCTTGGAGTGCTGGCCGCTATCGGGTCCGCCAAGCTTTTTCGATTGACTATAATGAAAGGGAGACCCGCACCTCTCATCATGGAGCTACCGGATTACCAGCTCCCATCATTGAAGGAAGGTTTGAGACACACCTGGGAGAAAGGGAGCATGTATATCCGGAAGGCCGGAACGGTGATACTCCTGGGATCGGTGATAATGTGGTCCCTTGCAAACTACTCGCTGAGATTGGCTCCGGTGGATTACGGGAGCAGGTCTAGCATTGCAGGGCAGTTGGGGGTCCTCTTCGAGCCGCTCATATCGCCTCTGGGATTCGACTGGAAGATCGGAGTGGCCCTGATCTTCGGTTTCTTTGCCAAGGAGATCGTCGTCGGGGCCCTGGGGGTCCTCTACAACACGGGTGAGAGCGAGCAGGCGCTAACGGACAGCATCTCCCAGGACCCTGTCTTCACCCCGCTGACCTCCATGGGATTGATGGTGTTCTCCCTGCTTTACGTGCCATGTATCGCCACGGTCGGGGTGATCAAGCAGGAGACCGGGTCATGGATATGGACCGTCTTCTCCATCCTTTACGGAACGGGACTGGCCTGGATCGCTGCCTTCATCATATACCAGGGAGGTGGACTGCTTGGCCTCTGAACCGGACAGTTATCATCGTGGTCCTCTTTTGATCATCATCGGTGCTGGCATCCTTTACCTGGTGTTCTCCTTGTTCCATCTGATCAGGACGTTTGCCGGTAAGCTCTACCTGCTTCGGATGTTGAACGTCCCGGCGGATATCATAACGGCCGGGATACTCCTGCTCACGGGTTATCTCCTGGTGGCGGGAGGGGTCAAGCTCTGGAGGGGGAAGAAGGAAGGAACCGCGTTCGCCTGGGTAGGATCCATAACAGGAGCACTTCTCTCATCGATGAGCCTTCTTGTCCTGCTTTCGAACGCCTTCTCATCGCTGGTGCTCACCAGCGATGACCTGGAAGGGTGGACACCGGCCGAGGACCTGACGCCCGGATTGTACCTGGGTATCCTCGTTGTTCTTATATTGCCTGTTCTTGGATACTGGCACCTTCCCCCGAAAGACCATGTAAAGGAGGGCGGCGTTCTATGATGCTTGATATCCTGAAGGCTATAGGGACCGGGGGGAGCAGTATAAACGAGATCGCTCTGGAATATGACATCGACCGCGATATGCTGCTTGACCGCATCTCCATCCTTGAGAGGATGGGATACCTGAAAAAGGTGGAGATCGACAGGAGCTGCGAGACCTCCGGCTGCGGCAAATGTCATATGTCGAGGGCTTGCGTAGGCGGCCAGGACGGGACCGTGGTCGGTTTCATGCTCACAGAAAAGGGGGAGAGGGCCATTTTGGACATGGCCGTGAGTTCGGGTGGCGCGGAAAGTATATAAACAGCCCAACATAGCGCAAACAAGTTTTAATAGGGAATTTCCGTTTATGAGGCGTCCGAAATCTTTTGGAGGTTTAGGGATGAAAGAGATAGAGTTCTACGACGTCAAGGCAAAGAACAAGTTCAAGACAGCGAAGTTTGACATCAGGGAGAAGAAGGGCAGGTTCTTCGCGGTTGCAAAATCCCCCACCGGTCCCCACGAGTGCTGGAGGATCCTATCCGCGAAACAGGCCAAGGAACTGAAGTAAGGGCCCTCTCCAGAGAATATTCCGCACCCGGTCCGACCGGGTGCGGTCATCTTATTTTTAACTTCAGGTAAGTTTGACAGACTACCTAGGATGTTCCAGTCTGGACCATTTTAACCATGGTCCAGCGCTATTATTTCTTCTTTTTCAACCTTACAGCGGTACCATAGGCCATTATCTCCGAAGCACCCCCCATGATCCCGGAGGTCATGAATCGAATGTTTACAATGGCATCCGCCCCGAGTTCCTCGGCCTTCTCCGTCATTCTCATTATCGCGATCTCCCTTGATTCGGACATCATCTCCGTGTACTCCCTGATCTCCCCTCCAACGATGTTCTTCAAACCGGCTATGATGTCCTTTCCTATGTGTTTGGCACGGACTATGTTCGCCCTGACAAGACCGAGGTCCTCCGTCACCTCGTATCCAGCCACGTGATCCAGATTTGTCATCCTCATGGTCTCAGGTCCTCCTCATGTATCTTCTCGTGCATCTCCCGATCTTCCCGCTTCATCTCTCCTATGAGTATAGGGACCAGAGCCACTATCCCGATGATCATCATCAGTATCCCGATGCCCATGACCGCAAGGCCGACGTACGGGACCACGACAAGAAACCCCCCTATTATTGCCAGGAGTATTCCCAGAGCAACGGTCCATGCCCAGAAGAGCTTGGGTCTCATGTCGTAGGCATGCTCGGAGGACATTTAAATGTATTTTTATTCCTCGGATGAATTTTAGAACTTATGTCCATTCAAAATGACATATATTCGACCCATATCATATAAGGTTTCACTGTTCGGGTGGAGAGACTTCAGAACAGCATGCCCAGAAACACACCCGCCACCGCTGCGGAACCTATCACACCGGCAACGTTGGGCGCCATGGCGTACATGAGTATGTGGTTGTTCGGGTCTTCCTCCATGGCCATGGCCTGTGCGGTCCTTGCAGCTGCGGGAACAGCCGATACGCCTGCGGCGCCTATCAGCGGGTTTATCTTGTTCTTCAGGAAAAGGTTCATGAACTTCGCTATCAGGACTCCGACGGCCGCCCCCGCCCCGACCGAGAATATCCCAAGGGCAAATACCCCGAGAACCCTGATAGGACCAAGATCCATTATAACGCCTGAGTTCAGGGATGCACCCACGGCGAAGCAAAGGAACATGGTGACAAGGTTCGTAAGTTCGTTCTGAGCTGCCTTGCTAAGCCTCGGAACGACACCGCTCTCCCTGATGAGGTTACCGAACATGAAACATCCTACGATCGTCCCAGCCTGGGGGATGAGCAGGATGACCACGAACGAGGTGATGATCGGAAAGAGGATCCTCTCGTAGCGGTGAACGGTCCTGTTCGGTTTCATCCTGATAAGCCTCTCCTTCTTCGAGGTGAGAAGCTTCGACACGGGTGGATTGATGAAAGGTATCATGCCTATGTAGGTGTAGGCAGCGACGGCGCATACGCCGAGGATCTCGGGGGCCAGCCTGGAGGTCAGGAATATCGTGGTCGGCCCGTCAGCCCCTCCTATTATCGCAATGGAGGCGGCCTGCCCCGTCGTGAAACCCAGCAGGATCGACCCCACGAACGCAAAGAATATACCCACCTGCGCGGCAAAACCCAGGACTATCAGCTTCGGGTCCGCCAGCAGAGGACCGAAGTCCACCATGGCCCCGAGGCCGATGAAAATAAGCACGGGGAGCAGGGTCCACAGTATGCCGTAATTGTACAATACGAACAATATCCCTGGCTGTCCGAACCCCTCGACCGCATCCACGAACATTGCTGTAAGGGGAAAGTTCGTAAGCACGATCCCCACCCCCAATGGCAATAGCTCGTAGGGCTCCCATTTCTTGATGATGGCCAGGACAATGAGCACAAGACCGATGACGAACATTATCACCGTAAGAAGGTCCAATTGTGTCAGGCCTGTATTGAAGATGTCGTTGACCATCTGTTCACACCCCCCTCTTGTAGGCCGCAACGGCGGCCGAGGCCGCGGCTATCTCTTCCTGCTCATTACTGGCATCACTGGTGGACGCCTCTACCAGAACCTCTTCATCCTCCTCCTCCTTCTCTTTTTCCGGGAAGAAGCGGTTAAGTAGGTACCCTACCGCGTAGAGGATCAGGGCAAGGAGCGACAGCGAGGAGAAGGTGAGCAGCAAACCCCTTCCGACCACCGTAAGAACGAACATCATTGTCTCTCTCAGCATCACCCGAAGCTGTGCGGTCCCGATGTTGTTGTTCTCGTTGAGCTCGTTCACCTCGTTCTCCACATCCGCAGCCACCCAGATGGTCCTCACCTTCCTGTGCTCCTCCTTGGCCTTGAACGTGAAGTTCACCAGTGTGAAGTTGTAATGACCGACATCCACCCGTTTTTCGGGACAGAGAAGTTTACCCCCGTCCCCCGGATCGTCATCATAGACGCCGACGGACACGTTGAAGAGGTCATCCGATCCTATGTTGATGAGGGTCACATTGATGACGACCATCTCGTCAATGTAAACCGACCCTTCTTCAAGGGATATCTGAGATGTGCTCAGCTGGAGGTCGGGCAGGGCATCCGATGGATCGACCGTGAATATGGACATAGAAAGCAGTGCAGTGGCCAAGAACAGCATGGCCGTTGTCCCTATCCTAGGAAATGATAAGGAGCGTGTCACTGCTACCGACCTCCTGTCCTATGGTGACATTGATCTTTGCCACAGTGCCGTCCCGGGGAGATATGATCTGGTTCTCCATCTTCATGGCCTCCAGTATCAGCAGGGTCTGGTCCTTCTTCACTCTTTCACCCTCCTTGACAAGGATCTTGAAGATGGTCCCGAGCATCGGACTTTTCACCTTCTCGCCTTTCACTGGTCCGACCGGTCTGGCCGGGGACGGTCCCTGTACGGGAGCGTTCCGGGCAGGGAGGGAGGCGGACCTTGTCACCTCCATCCCCGGACCGATCCCGGGAGGATAGACGGTGACATCATATTCGTTCTCTCCGACCTTGACCTTGAAGGTTTCCGGACCTTCGGGCCTTGCCTGTTTGGCGGGGGCCGAATCAAGGGCTTCCCTGACCATCAGAGCCGGGTCCTTCTCTGACAGATAGATCTCCTTGTGCTCGGGGAAGAACGACTTGACGAAGGCTCTTGTCATCGGGTGGTCTATTGGAAGAGGGAGGCTCTCCGAATTGAACTCGGCCCTGGCCTCACCTTTCAGGAACTTCAATCCTATCTGCGGATAGATGGCATATATCAGAACGTCCTCGGGCTCTCTGTAGAGCCCCATCTCCTTGAGCTCCTTCTCCCTGATGTCCCATTCCGGTTCGAGAAGGTCCGCAGGCCTGCACGTGATGACCTGCTCCTTCCAATCAGGCCCGAGGATCATCTCCTTGATCTCATCGGAGATCGGAGCGGGTGACCTTCCATACATCCCTTTGACGTAATCGACGGTCTCCGTGGGTATTTTCTTGTATCTGCCGAAGAGAACGTTCATGACAGCCTGAACGCCGACCACCTGGGAGGTCGGTGTGACCAGGGGCGGATAACCCATTTCCTCTCTGACCTTCTGGATTTCATGGAGGACCTCATCCAGCCGGTCAGCGGCCCTCTGCTGCTCGAGCTGAGATACCAGATTGGATATCATTCCTCCCGGTATCTGGTGCAGGACAATGGAGGGGTCGGGCCTCAGGGCCTCCATCCTGATCAGATGCCTGTACTTCTTGACGATCTTCTTGAAATATTCCCTCATCTCAAGAAGCAGGTCCATGTCAAGCCCCGTATCCCATTCCGTGTCCTTGAACGCATAAACGACGGATTCGGTGGCAGGATGCCCGGTCCCTTCGGCAACGGGAGATATATCGGTATCGACGACGTCCACACCTGCCTCAGCAGCCCTCTGATATGCCAGTCCGGTCATCCCGGAGGTGGAGTGAGAGTGGAGCTCCACGGGGCACTTCCCCCCCCTGTCCTTGTATCCCTTGATGATATCATAAGCCCTCTTGGGGGAGATCATACCGGCCATGTCCTTGATGCAGATGCTATCGGATCCCCTCTTATCTAGCTCCTGCATGAACTTGATATAATATTCCGTCGTGTGCACCGGGGAGATGGTGTATGAAACGCATGCCTGAAGATGAGCGCCTTCGGTCTTGACGGCCTTCATCGGGACATCCATGTTCCTGAGGTCGTTGAGGGCATCGAAGACCCTGAAAACGTCTATCCCGTTCTTGTGGGCGTAGTGAACGAACTTCCGGACGATATCGTCGGGGAAGTTGCGATATGCCACGATGTTTTGGGCCCGAAGGAGCATCATGAGCTTAGTATTGGGCATGAGCTTTCTTATGAGCCTCAACCTGTCCCACGGGTTCTGGTTCAGATATCGGAGTGGGACATCGAAGGTTGCACCGCCCCACATCTCAACCGCCCAGAAGCCAACCTTGTCCATCTTCGAGAGGATCGGCTCCATGTCCTCCGTCCTCATTCTCGTTGCAAAAACAGATTGATGCGCATCCCTTAGGATCAATTCAGTGATTCCGATCTTTCCCATCGAGCCACCGTCCATGAAGGATTGGTTGGACGGGGCAGGGAACCTCACTGTCATATTAAAGGTTTCCTTATCTGTTCTTTATTACTATAAAGATCACCATGTTTCGTCCCATGACACCAGGTTTATCTGTCGCATGACGAAATCCCCTGATGTCCGTCATGAGACACCGTCAGAGGGAACAGCCTTTTAGCCAGCATTCCGGATTGAAGCAAAAATCGCAGCGCCCCTGTCTTCCAAGCGTCATCTGACCGCATTCCGGACATATCGATAGATTTCCCGCGTACATATTGTCCTCCCCCTGAGGGACCATTCCATTGCAGGGGTGATAGAAAAACAGTTTGCCGGGGGAGGACGCCGAAATAAAAATTATCAAGCTGTCTTTGAATGGAAGAAAAATTCAATATACAAGTTTACCAATTTTAATGTGAGGTGTGTGAAGTGGAAGGAAACGATTTCGACTTTTACAAGGATTCACGACCCCGGTCCGATCAGTTCCCCACCTATGAGATGAAACAGCCGGAACAACCATCACCTCCACCCCCGCAACCAGAAAAGAAAAAAGGCTTGAGCGCGGGAACGATCATCATACTTGTTACCGCCGGGGTTTGCTTCCTGATGCTTCTGGGTGTCGTTCTTCTTGCCATGGTCGATCTGAGACCGGACACCGATCTGGAGGTCTATATTAACAAGGGGGGGTTTCACTTGGGGGACACTCTTTACGTGGATACCGATGATATTCGTTTCGACATCAAGAACGCGGGAAAGGAGACAGCGCTGTCGGAAAAGATCACCCTGAAGATACATGGTGACAACATCGCCGATGAGACCATTCCCTGGCCAGGCTCCGATATACCGGCCGGAGAACGCAGGTCCACATCGATCAGTGTCACGGTGGAGGATCCTATCGATGATTTTGTTCTGAAGATCAGCGTATATTATGACGGGAAACTTCAGGACACCGATAGGATACCCTGATAGGTCATTTCGAAGACCGCATCCTATCACCGATCCCTTACCTTTTCCACTGCAGGATGGTCGTGATGTTCCACCCTTCGGAACAGTGCTAAGTTGAATGCGAGATACTGCATCATGCCCCCATCTCGCACATTGGGATCCCTCCGGGGTGCCATCAGATCCTTCCGGGGATGGATAAAAGAGAGCGTGGAAGGGAAGCCCGAACAGGTATTGCCTTTCAGGTCCCGGGCGATGACGGAGCGATGATCGGAATGAATGGTCAATAGGGATGACAATAACAATTATCTATGTAGAACCGTCATATCTGATTCGTTCTTCACCACCGGTATATGGAGCCGGTATGAAATAAACATCGGGGGTTTGAAATTGGAAGATGTCAAAGTGGAGCCTCTGGCATACAATAAGTATATTGCAGAGATGATCGGAACACTTGCATTGGTCCTTATCGGTTGCGGGAGCGCCGTGATCGCAGGTGACAAGATCGGATTCCTGGGCATATCGTTCGCGTTCGGTCTTACGGTCCTGGCAATGGTATATGCCATCGGACCGATATCCGGATGCCATATCAACCCTGCAATAACCATTGCGATGCTTGCGGCAGGCAAGATAAACACGAGGGATGCCGTTGCCTATATCATTTCGCAGGTT
>JAFGLL010000057.1 GCA_016928095.1 Thermoplasmatota archaeon | reverse complement strand
TCGACCTTCTGCGGAAGAGATCGATCGATCCGATGCTGGAGTTCTATTACTGGAAGGACGATCGAAATAGAGAAGTGGATTTCGTGATCAAGAGGGGGACCGAGATAAAGGAGCTGATACAGGTGACCTTCTCATCAGGTTCCACGGAAGTCCATGAAAGGGAGCTGACCTCGCTCCTGAAGGCTTCTGCGGACCTCGGTTGCAGCAGCCTCAAGATGATCACATGGGACCATGAGGCCGATACTGTCATGGATGGAAACAGGATAGAGTTCGTCCCGCTATGGAGATGGCTGACCGAGGATCGGTCCGCATAACGTGGAAAGATACGGGTCCACGACGCGCACCTCCGAGGAAATCTATCTATAACCTTCATTTTAATGGGTTTTTCGGAGGTCCGAGAAGGGATCGGGATTTGAGGTATGTGAGAAAGACGATCGTCTTGGTATTGACATTGCTGGTATTGTTCGTTCCCTGGACGTTCCTCGCCGATGATGAACAAAATACGGACGCCTCATCGGGAGGATGGGGGAAGCAGCTCTTCGTCGACGGTAGCGGGGGCGGCTATCTGATCTAGGTCTCCGGGGCTTTCGAGCACTCTACACCGTCAGGCACGAGGATCGATCTGGAACTGGAGTATTACGAATACGTTCCGGATGGAGGGGAAGAGCACCCGTTGGTGACGATCCTCGACGAGAACGGAGACCCGATCCAGGGAGTTCTCGTGACCGTCAAGATAGAGGGCATCACCTACAGCGCGGCGACCCAAGCGAACGGGACGGCCGTTTTCACTGAACTCAACGGGACATCGTTCCTTGCAGGCGCCCATTTCAGGGCAACGAAGGATGGCCACGAGGACATCGAATGGGACGAAGGTGAACCAGTACCTCCGATGAAAAGGGAAAAGGAGGAAAAAAAGGACATCCTGACCCTTGTGATCGTCATCATACGTCCTCATCGCTCTGGGTATGACCGTATACGTCCTCAGCCGCAGGCCCCAGTACGAGGAGGAGTGAGATCGAAGGGGCCCGGATCCCGTCTCTCCGGGCACTCGACGCATCCCGTCCTACATCCTGATCCTCGGGATATCGACCTGGGCAGACAGGCCGCAATCCAAGCAGACATGGGGCCTGTCGAAACCATCGATAAGGGCGTCCTGCCTCTTTCCGCATCTGGGGCATTCGACCCTCATCCTGACGTAAGCCTCCTCCCCGTCGAAGGTATCATCGGGAAGGACGTCCCCGGGGACCTCCTCGCAGAATTCGATCAGCCTGTACCTGAGGACGGCTCCCGTTATAGATCCGATATGGCCGTAGGGATGTGGCCCCGTAAGCATCCTCCCCTCCAGGTCCTTTATCTGCTTCCCCTCCATGGCCTTGAGGAAGGCCAGATATGCAAGGAGCGTTCCGGCAAGGACGATGAACGATGCTGGCATGGCGATCATGGGCAGGAGCCCGATGATGCCGAGCGAGAGCGTCAGACCCCTGAATACCCCCCTCGTCCTCATCTTCTTGCGGACCCCGTCGTATTCGAGCTCGTAGAGTTCGATGTAAGGAACGATCATCCTCCTGTACCAACCCCTGATCCTCACCTTCTTCCCGATGTGGTCCTCTGTCCTGAATATGCCCTCGAAGAGGTCGAGCAACCTGAGCACCTGGTGGTAGTCAACGAGCATGAGGGCGGTGCCGTCATCGACCTTGATGTCCTCGCAGAAGAAGAGGCCCGGGTTTCCCCTCCCTATCACCCTCCCCTCCACCTCCACCGGGGTCCCCCTAACAGGACTGGCTTTCTGGTCCCCCAGACAGAATTTGAGCGATGATGCCCTGAACCTCAGGGGATACCTGTACCTTCCCAGATACAGATAGAGCATGAAGCCGCTCAGCGAGGTCATGAGCCCGAAGCCGCTCAACAGGGCGAGCGGGGGCGGGACGAGCAGTGCCATCGCGGCGGTCGCCACTGCCGAGACCGGGAAAGCAAGTACCCAGCCCCAGGCAGCCGTGATGTCCTCGATGAAGTCGTCCCAGTAGGACTCGGGCTGCTCCAGATCGAAGTTGATGTATGGTCTCTTCCCCTGGTCCGCTGCGATCTTGTCAAGGACCATGATCCTCTTCGCGGGAAGGGGGTGGGATGACTTCAGCTCCAGCCACTTGGCCCAGGGGTTCCACATGTCCCAGGCCATGGCCTCCTTGATATCCTCTATGGAGAACCCGCTTTTACCTGTGAAGGCCCCGGAATTGAAGGCAAGCGACCTCCCCGATCTGGGGTCCGAGATCATCAGGGCGTTCTCGTACTTTATCTGCTTCCCTCTCGAGTCGCCCTTGCCTTCCGATGCCAGTCCGTAGGCGATCTTGACCAGTGCCGACGACAGGGAGTTCGGGTCCCTGGTGGACCTTGCCGAGAACCCATCCGCCCAGTATTCCCTGTACCTGGACACCATCAGGACTATGAACTCCGATATGATGTAGATCACGAGGGAGATGATACCGATCAGGGCGACTATCCCTGCCCCCTTGTTGTTCCCGCTGCTGTGCTTCATAGATTCCATGCAGGACCGGCCTATGATGTAGAACAATAGGGGCACCATGCAAATGATCGTCATTATGACGAAATCATTGTGGATGATGTGCCCGAGCTCGTGCCCCGCCACGGCTTTTTTCTCCTCAAGGGTGCAGTATTTGTCTATCCCGTCCGTCAGGACCAGGAACGAGCGGTTCCTGGTCCAGCCGAAGCAGAAAGCGTTGGGGTTGTCATCATGGATCACCCCGTATTTCGGGAGTTCGACCCGGTTCGCCCTGCAGACCCGGACGATGTAATGGCGTATCCCCGGCTCCAGGGCTTCCAGCCCTACCCAGTCGATCTTGTAGATAAGCTTGACCAGATACGGAGATACAAGATACTGCACCAATATCAGAAGCGACGCTATCCCCACTGGTATGTACCAGGGGGCCCCAAGGCCCCATCCTATCGCCAGAAATCCCACAACGAACAGGATGAACAGCGACAGGAAGGCCGTGTTCATTCTCAAGGTCAGACCCATCTTTCTCCCTCCAGGGTCCGGGATCGGCCGGCAAGGATATACTCATTTTTAAAATCAATATGAATATATGTTCATAAATTCACATAATTACATAAAATGAACTCAACACAGAGATCAGAAGGGGGCTCTTGATGCCCGGCACTCCCGCTCACAATCTCTAAATAATCTCGATGTCTCATCTTCGGAACGCCTCGGGGTATGGTATTGAGATCTATCGGGAGCCGTTTAAAAAGGATGTCAAGGACGTTCTCCCCGGATTACATGTTCTTCAATGTCATTGCCGCCGTGGTCGGGATACTTGCGGCCTTCGCTGCCATCGCCCTGTTCTACCTAATAGATTTTTTCCGGGAGGTTTTCCTGGTGGAAGGCGGCTACGGGACCCTCGACAACCCCTTCCCCCTTCTGATACCTCTGGTGCTGCTTGCTCCCGCTGTCGGAGGCCTTCTCGTGGGCCTCCTTGTCCGTTTCGCGGCAAGGGAGGCCAAAGGCCACGGAGTGCCCGAGGTGATGGAATCGGTGGCCGTGAGAGGGGGGAAGATCAGACCAAGGGTCGTATGGGTCAAGGGGCTGGCAACGGCCCTTACGATCGGTTCGGGGGGATCCACCGGGAGAGAAGGACCCATCGTTCTGATGGGTTCCGGCATAGGGTCATGGATCGGGCAGAAGCTGAAGCTCACACCATACCAGACCAAGGTCCTTGTCTCCTGCGGTGCGGCGGGAGGCATATCCGCCACGTTCAACACGCCGATAGCCGCAGTGTTCTTCCCCATCGAGCTCATTCTCGGGGAGTTCAAGACGCGCTCGTTCATCCCCATCGTTATAAGCTCCGTGTTCTCGAACATAGCCAGGAGGAGCATCCTGGGCATTCTGGGCAGCGGGGAGGATTACGTGTTCGGAGCTGCCGGCGGGACCATTCCAAGGGTCTTCGAGCTGGAATCCATCTGGGAATACGGCCTCTACATACTGCTCGGGGTGCTCTCCGCTCTGGTTGCCATCATGTTTATTAGGACATTGTATTCCCTGGAGAACCTCTTCGAAAGGATGAGGATCCCCTCCTTCGTAAAGCCTGCCATCGGCGGCCTTCTCGTCGGGACCCTGGGCCTCGTCCTCTTGTTCGTGACCGGGGAATCCACCTACATAATGGGAATAGGATACGACCATCTCAACGACTTCATGGACGGTGCGTGGGGGGAGACCTATTCCATATGGGCGCTGTTCCTTCTGCTCTCAGCACTTGTCCTCACCAAGATGCTTGCGACCTCCGTCACGCTGGGCTCCGGGGGATCGGGAGGCGTCTTCGCACCCTCCCTCTTCCTGGGTGCGGTCCTTGGAGGAGCTTTCGGTTTACTTGCGGACCAGCTCATGCCCTTCGACGTCGGTCCCGCATACTGCTACGCCCTTGTGGGGATGTCGGCAGTATTTGCTGGAGCGTCCAGGGCCGCTATCACCGCGATGATAATCATCTTCGAGATGACCGGGACCTACGAGATCATCCTGCCGCTTATGCTGGCGACCGTGGTCTCGGACGGCATAGGTGCGTTCCTCTTCAGGGACTCGATATACACGATGCAGCTTCGGTTCAAGGGAGTGAAGGTGTCTCCCAGCATGGCGGCAGATGTACTCGATGTGAGGTCCGCCGGATGGACCATGGACGATGCCCCCTTCAAGGTGGGGGACAATATGGGCATCGATGAGTTCGAGCGACTCATCTCCTCCTCGGAGCAGAACTGCTTCCCGGTGATCGATGGACACGAACGGCTTGTCGGCCTGATCGGCAGGGACATGCTCCGGGTCCCGGGGAAGAAGGGAGAGACGGTCGGCGATCGGATGAGGACGGACATCAGAACCGTCTATCCCGGAGAGAGCCTCAAACTTGCGGTATCGCTTCTGAGCGAGAGCGGACAATCCCTGATACCCGTGGTGGACCCCTCCGACCGGGGAAAACTGCTCGGAACCATCACCGAGAAGGATGTGGTAAGTGCATACAGGAGGAACCTCGAGGAGTTCAGGGAGAGCAACGGGCTTCCAGGAGCCCTGTTCAGGCTGTTTCGAAGAGGGGAAAGGAAATGAATTGCCGACATCAAAGCATCCGAAAGGTTCCCCCATCATGGAATCTTTAAATATCCAGCCCATTCTCCCGCCCCCTTTGTGATCGCACTCATCGTGCTTGCAATTGTCATCCTCCTCATCATCATAAGAAGGATCGGATCGCTGAGATTGGGCATATGGATGATAATGGGCATGGGTGCGCTTGCCGTCCTTTTAACGGGGCAGATCTCCCCTATGGGGGCAATGAGGGCAATAGACCTCGACGTGATCCTGTTCCTTTTCGGAGTGTTCGTCATCGGCCAGGCCCTTGAGGAGAGCGGCCTGCTGTCACGGATCTCGGAGAGGATATTCAGGCATGCCAGGACCGTCGATGCCCTTGTTCTGTCGGTCTTGCTGGTCATGGGTCTTGCATCCACCTTCCTCATGAACGATACGGTTGCCGTTATCGGTGTTCCGGTAGTTCTTCTTCTTTCCAGGAACAGCAATATCTCTCCGAAGCTGATGCTTCTCACGCTGGCATTCGGAGTGACCATCGGAAGCGTCACGAGCCCCATCGGAAATCCTCAGAACCTTCTGATTGCCCTGGAAGGAACCGTCAAGGACCCCTTCGTGGATTTCTTCCTTTATCTGTTCGTTCCCACGATGATCAACATACTGCTCGCTTTCGGCCTCCTCAGGCTGTTCTTCAGGAAGGAGTTCGAGAAACGGGTGCAGCCTCTGGAGCCAGTCGAACTAGCCGACAGCAGGCTTGCTTCCCTATCAAAGATATCATTGGGCCTGATGTTCACTCTCATTGCCGTCAAGATCTTCATCGTGATGACCGGGATAGGATTCGACATGAGGCTCACATACATCGCCCTGATCGCCATGCTGCCCGTACTCTTGTTCCATAAGAGGAGGCTGCATCTGGTCCGTTCCATAGACTGGAGAACGCTCGTGTTCTTCGCGGCAATGTTCGTGCTCATGAAAAGCGTATGGAACACTGGGATCTTCCAGGACATCACCGGAAGCTCTCCGTTTAATATGGGGTCGATCCCTATGATACTTTCAGCGAGCATTGTTGGCAGCCAGTTCGTTTCGAACGTCCCGATGGTCGCTCTCTACATGCCCATACTGCAGGAGCTTGGTGTGGGGGCGGAGGGGATGCTGGCCCTCGCAGCAGGGAGCACCATCGCCGGGAACCTTACATTGATAGGGGCTGCGAGCAATATAATTATAGTCCAGAACGCCGAGAGACGTTCCGGAGATACACTAACATTCCTTGATTTCCTTAAGGTGGGGGCGCCGCTTACGTTTCTCAACATAGCGGTTCATTTGCTGTTCTTTGCATTGTTCTGAGGCAAAATGGCGGTCCGTAAGGTTCCTCATCTTCTCCCGGGAACATATACCGTCGAGAGCTGGGTCGTGAAGTACCTTCCCCCGATCTTCCTCTTGACGTACGAGATATAGATCCACCCCCCGGGGACAGACACCTTGTGTATCCTGATATCGTCCGGAAGCGTGTCGTCCAATGTGTTCTCCTCCGGGGTCTCGGGGTCCGTCAAGCTCGTTCCTCCTTGCTTGATATCGAAGTACCTTGTCATATCTAAATGATATGGTAAGAAGCGATCACTCTCCGGGCCTCCCCATCCATATAGAAGTTTTAAATCAAGCCCCCACCATACCGCGCACATGGCTAAGAAATTGGACCTCCCTCCGGTGGAGGATATCGACCTGGATGCTGTCGAGACCGTGAACGACCTCATGATACAGATGGGAAGGGGAGGCGGATTCACCGCCAAGAAGCTCTTTGAGGCCGCGAACATCATGAAGGACATGATAGAGAGGGATTCTTGCTTCACGTTCCTCTCATTCCCAGCCTGTATAATATCCACCGGGACCAGGGGCGTCATCAAGGAGTTGGTGAAGAGGAAATGGGTGGATGCCGTCATAACCACCTGCGGTACCCTTGACCACGACCTTGCAAGGATCTGGAGGAAATATCACCACGGCGACTTCGAGATGGATGACACTGACCTCTACCACAAAGGCATTCACCGTCTGGGGAACGTCCTCATACCTCTGGATTCCTACGGTATCATTCTGGAGAAGAAGATGAGGGAGTTCATGGAGGA
>JAFGLL010000056.1 GCA_016928095.1 Thermoplasmatota archaeon | reverse complement strand
TCGGATTCCAAGAGCGGTGACCGCCGGCAGGATCAACCGGAATTGACAGATAGAAGCAATATACTTTCCATCTTCCTGCACACAACGATCGATTCGCTCGAGTTTCACTGACATCGAATGACGGATGGGAGAGGTCACGGAACTTACCGGTTTTCTCCGACCCCTTTTCATGTCCGCAGACATGGATGGTCCCGATCATCAAAGGCAACACGCCACCTCACGGAACAACGCTTGTTTCTGCGGGTAAGGGCCCCTAAATCAAGGTCGGATATTTAACCCTTCCCCCTCGGGGCCCAGGTTCCCGGCCGGGGGTTCCAGAGGAACCGCCCGGGGGGAGGTCGGTTAGAGAACATTTGCTATAAATAGGTTGTTGGAAAGGAGCTCAATCGATATGCTGCTCATTGGAGAACTCGAGTTCCTCCTGGAGTTCATTGACCACCAGCTTGAGGACCTCTTCGTAGGTGTAGGACCTGAATTCCCGGATGCCTCCAAGGTCGCTCTGCAGTTTCGCGACTATCTCGTCATCTTCCATGCTTATCTCTATGTGGCAGATGGGTTCTTCCATCGAGTTTACCTCCTTCTATGGTGAGGGCAAATTTACCTCACGTATTTCTAATGTTCGGAGAAGGTTCGACAGATGAGCAGAACGACAGTGATGATCATGCAAATTACCATAAAGAATAAATCGGCACTACCGGATAGGTCATACGGTCATGGAGGCTGGTCCATTGCGTTCGAAGCTCGTTACAATGCTCATGATGATGCTCCTCCTGCTGGGCATTATTCCGGCTCTTCTGCAAGGCGGTGAGGGCCAAGAGGTTCAGATGGCCGATTGGACGTTCATGGTTTACATGGACTCCGACAACAATCTCGAGGACGCGGGCATAAACGATATGAATGAGATGGAGTTGGCAGGCTCAACGGACAGGGTGAACATAGTAGTGCAGATGGACCGGATCGATGAATACGACACCACCAATGGAGATTGGACCGGAGCACGCAGGTTCAGAGTGGAAAAGGACAACGATCCCCTCATCATCAACTCGGCCCTTCTTGAGGACCTGGGAGAGGTCAATATGGGCGACCCTGAAGAGCTGATAAGGTTCGCCGATTGGTCCATGCACAACTTTCCCGCAAAGAAGTATGCCATGGTCCTCTGGGACCATGGCGGGGCTTTCAGGGGCATCTGCTACGATGACACGGTTCCTGGACTTCCCGCAGGAGAATACGATATGATCAACATGACCGAAATGAACTACGCCGCGGAGAAGATCTACCAGATCGCCGGGAACAGGAAGATCGATCTGTGGGGGTTCGATGCATGTTTGATGGCACAGATGGCTGTACTCTACGAACTCAAGGATTTCGTGAAGGTGGGTGTGGCCTCAGGATATAACGAACCCGGGGATGGGTGGCCCTATGATCCGATTCTAATGCCTCTTGTGGGCGACCCGGGCATGGATGAGAGAGAACTGGCAGAGATCATCGTCCACGAGTACATACGGTCCTACGAGGACGGTGCCGAGGACCCGGAGGATTATCCCATGGTCACACAGGCAGCGTTCGACCTGGAGAAGATGGACGATCTGGTGCTGGTCCTCGACCGTTTCGCGGAGGAGCTCGCCTCCAAGGGTCCCTTGGGTGGGATGGAATATTACACACAGATATATCTGGCAAGGAAGAATGCCAATTCATACGATATGGCAAGTGTGTTCACATACGATCTGACAGGGTATCCTCTCTACGACGTGGTGGATTTCACGCTGATGCTGGAATCCTACATATCAAGCGCATTCCCGAAGAACACAGAGATACTGGACCTGTGCAAGGTCCTTCGCACCTCCATCCTGGGGACCGGTTCTCAGCCTGGTTTCATGTTCTACTCAGAACATGACAGATGGCACCCGGATGCAAACGGTCTATCAATGTATTTCCCCAATAAGGAGACGGGGGATCCCAACCTTTCGGGTTTTCCGAGCAATTACCTCATGAGCTATGAGGAGACAGGATACGCGAGAGAACATCTCTGGAACGAGTTCCTCCATGCTTATTACGGGGTGGACCCCATAGAGGATTCCCTTCCGACGATCACGATAAAACAGCCATCTTTCAATGCCACGGTCGACAGGAACGAGATACTGATGATCTCCGGGACGGCTTACGACCGGGAAATGATAGACCGGGTCGAGATACGGATCGATGATGGAGATTGGAAGGCCCTTCCCGGGATAACAGGGCAGGGGAACGTTGTATGGTTGAACCAGCTGGACATCTCATTCCTGGGCCCGGGGGTGCATGTGATCGAGGCAAGGGCCCGCGACAGACCTACCAATACCGATCCCGGCACCCCGGGTCATATCACCGATCCGGTGAGGACACAGATATTCGTCGTCGAGGACCGGGAGATGGGTGATGACGGTCTTGAGTTCCCCTCATGGGTCCTGACCGTATTCCTGGTCATAGTGATCATCGGAGCCCTTGCCTTTGGTGTAATGGTCTTCAGAGGAAGGAATGGCTGATCAACAGGGTATGTCGTCTGTCAGATCGGGAGATGGACCGGAACATTCACAGGAGCTAAGCTGAATAGAGTGTGCTTTTTTTGACCATCGGTAGCTCAGTCCGGGTATAGAAGGGGTAGTAGGTCCTTCTCCAGCAGTGTCCGTTCGGTCTGGTCCAGTGCATCGGGGGATAGAGCGACAAGGAGGATGCATTCCGTCTGGGAGATGTTGTCGACAAGCTGTCTCAGGAACCTCAGGACAGAGTTGAACTTGTTATTGGTCAGGAGGTATTCAAGTCCGTCGATGACTATCATCCCTTCGGTGGCCTCCTCCACGAACTCCTCGATGATGGACATCATGAATTCCAGGATGGGAAGGACGGAACGGATATCCCCATGGATCTCCTTCCCTGTCAACCATATGGAATCGGTGTCCTCTATTCCGTATTTCTTGGCCAGGATCTTGGGGTTGGTCCTTGAAATGGCCATACCTTTCATTTTCCTATCCATGGCCTCTCGGTAGAGCTTGAAAAGTTTGTCAGGGCGCTTTTCCTCGACAAGATAGGAGAGGCCCGGTGTCAGTTCCTCAAGGGCCGATCCAGCTTCCCACTCCGATGGGACCTTGACCGGCTCAGGTTCCGGCCTCCTCTCCATCTCATCGGCCGGTTCCGTCCCGGATAATGGACCACTTTGGTTTTTAGGCTCATCATCACTCTCTACAGGTTCCGCCTCCTCGAGATCGGAGGGGATGGTCTTCAGGTGTGCCCATATCCTGTCGACCAGTTCGTCCTTTACACCAATCTCCACGAGGCCGTATTCCGAGCAGAGTTTCCGAAGCTCTCCCTTGGTGAGTTTATTGAGGTCATCGACGGAGCGAATGCTCTGTGTGGTCTGGTTCCTCTTGGCCTGGACGACCTCATAGATGGCCTTTTTTGAGTATTCTATGGCCGCCTCTCTCTTGTTGGTCTTGAGAGCATATTTCGCCTCTGACAGGTACTCCTCGGCAAGGGTAGTATCGACACCCGCTCTTTTTGCCTGAACGATAAGCCTCTGGCCTCTTTGTAGGATATTGAGGATCTGAACGAACTCCGCATCTCCTGCTCTCATGACCTAACCTCGGGCGGTAGAATGAATGTGATAGTCCGTATTATATTTTCCCCGAATAGTCCCCATATGTTCATTTTTTACAAGCGTTCCTGCGATCGAAATCATCCATATCGTTCTCCAGTTTCTTCTTGTTGAAAAGCTGCTTTACGAAATACCCGAGTATCAGGAGCAGGACCCCGGTGATGATGACCATCCAGTACCAGGGTGTCGGTTCAAGGTCCTTGGGGTGGTCGTCCGGGTCCCTGGGGGCTGTCCCCCGGGTCTTCTCCCTGATATTGGACCATCCGTCTCCGTCGGGGTCGTTGTTGGGGTCGTCCTGGAAGGGCAGGGTGCCTTGGGCTGCTTCCCAACCGTCATCCATTGGATCACCATCGGTATTGGCATTCGACGGGTCCGTAAGATGATACATTTCCTGAAGGAGTATCAGTGAATCACCATCGGCATCTTCGTTTGGGTCGTCTGTGTCCAGATCGTAGAGTTCCTCCCATTGGTCCGATAGACCGTCAGTATCCAGATCGACCCAACCCACCAGGGTGATAAGGAACCAGTCCGATGATGGGGACCAGTATCCGCCCTCTTTACCCTCATCTTTAACAAGTGACCTGTAAGAGATGTTCGTCCCGCAGTAGGCCGCAGGGAGTTCGAAGCTGGTAACGCCATCCTTTGTGACTTCTTTCTCGAATATCCAGCTCCTCTCCGGACCGGGGTAACTAGCCTCTATCGCGGTCATTATTCCGTTACTGGAGACGTTTATAAGGAAGGAATGACCGATCGATATCTCATCGGGTCCAGTGAGGATGAGAGGCTCATATTGCATTTCCTGACCCACGGTAGAGCTGGGGGTATGGAGCAATGCCCAGATGAGGAGGCCCATCATGATCATGGGTGTGAAGGATCTGACGGTTAATGTGGTCAATGTAACACGGGATGGTGTCCATATGTATTATTGTTTTCACAAGGACCGGTGGACCAGATCATAAAAAGGATGCAACGCGAAGAGCTATTGTTCAGAAGTTGGATAAGATAAGGACCTCCCTGCCGCATTTGGGACATACACCTTCCCGGTTCCCGCATCCACGGTGCATTCTGGCACCGCAGCGGCAGGTGACGATCTTCTGTTCCCCTTTGAGCTCTTTCATGCATATGTCGCAGATCGCATCCCCCGGGGCGATATTGTCTTCCTCGGTCCCTGTTCCAGCTTCTTCTCCCTTCAGCCTCTGGATGATGGAGGTGGAGATGGCGAATATCGTGAAAGCCATCAATGCCAGTGAGCATATGACAAGGAAGGCGATCGATATGAGATTCAGCAGGTCGATCTCCTTTTCGACATCTATCTCCTCCATCTCGAGAATGGTAACGTCCCGTTCGTCCTCTATGCTCCACTGCCCATCATTGACCTTGATCCCGATGGTATGTTCACCGGGTGAAAGATAGACATCCATTCTCTCTTCCGATGAGGCTTCGACCCCGTCCACGGTCCAGTGATAGGTCATTTTCTGTCCGTCGGGATCGGTCGCTCGGGCGACAAATATGTTCATGCCGGCGATCGGCCTTTTCCCGTTATCCAGAATATGATCTATATTGACCACGGGTTTCCTTGAACATGTGACCATCCTTGCCACAGTGGAATTGGAGCCCATGAGGTCCGTTAAACTGACCGCAACCTCTTCCTGGACCCCCCAGTCCATCTCCAGCTGGAAGGTTATGAACGAGCAGTTGGGGACAGAGGAATATAGCGTTCTCCAGTCCTCTATCCGGGTCCAGTTCCCGTTATCTGTCCTGTAGCTGAACCCCGTGATCACCGGCTCACCCGTTGACCAGGGTATGGCGGTCCTGAGGACTGCAGGGTTCTGGTCCGGACCGCTGATGACCTCAAGCGATATTTGACCTTCGATGGTCGGGACCATGGTATTCTGGCCTGCTGCGGGTATCGTTGAGACGAAGGATACTGCCAGGATCAGAAGGACACCGACGGTATGTCCTCTAAAAGTACCGGAAAAACCCATATCGACGCACTCCAATTCTCCAAACCCGTGGGCCGTTAATATAATTTTCCGGGCTATTATCATGCTGTTCAAAACATTCATTTTATATCGCGTAAACGGTTATCCCGGAAAGAGGAGGGATATGCCGGATGACCGACCTGACGAGTTTCTTCAGACCAAGGAACGTTGCTGTGATAGGAGCTTCTTCGAAAACCGATAAGATAGGGTACAAGACGTTCAACAATCTCGTCAAGGGGGGTTATGGGGGAGGCATGTTCCCCGTGAACCTTGCCGGCGAGGACGTATGCGGTCAGAAAGGATACAGATCGCTTGATGAGATAGAGGCGGATATCGATCTGGCCTTGATATGCATCCCGGCGAAGTTCGTGAAGGGATCGCTGGAGGAATGCGGGAAGAAGGGGATCCCTTTCGTGGTGATCATCACCTCGGGGTTCAAGGAGATAGGGAACGAGGAGGGCGAGCGGGAGCTGATGGAGGTCGCTAGAAGATACGGCATAAGGATACTCGGACCCAACGTTTTCGGGATGATCTACACACCGGCGAACCTCAACGCCCAGTTCGGGAACGAGAAGGTGCTCCCCGGAAATGTTGCCATCATCACCCAGTCCGGGTCACTCGGGATCGCCCTGATGGACAGGGTGTTCCAGGAAGGGATAGGCGTTTCCGCCATGACATCCGTCGGGAACAAGGCGGACCTCTCGGACGAGGAGATCCTCGATTTCCTCTGCTCGGACGAGAACACAAAGATCATCCTGATGTACATCGAGGGACTGAAGGACGGCAGGGAGTTCATACGGAGGGTAAAGGAGTTATCCAGGATCAAGCCCGTGATAATCCTGAAATCAGGCAGGTCCAAAGCAGGAGCCAAGGCTGTCGCCTCCCACACGGCCTCCCTTGCAGGAGCGGACAGCCTCTTCGATGCCGCCTTCAAGCAGGCAGGGGCGATAAGAGCTCCCAACCTGAGGGAAGCCATCGATTGGACCAGGGCGCTTAACGATCTTCCGCTTCCGATGGCCGATGACATCCTGGTGATAACCAACGGAGGCGGCTTCGGGATCCTCGCCGTCGACGAGATCGGGCTCTCGGGTCTCCCGATCTTCTACAATCTGGAGTGGATCATTCAGAAGCTCGGGCCCCTGCTTCCGCCTTTCGCTTCCCTGAGCAATCCTGTCGACATCACCGCCCAGACACCGCCTGAGGGTTACATCAAGTGCCTGGAGACCGCCATGGCGGAGAAGAACATAGGCTCCGTTATCGGGATCTACGGTGCCACCGCGGGGGTTGATGTGGAAAGGTTCACTAAGAGCCTCATCGATTCGATGAAGTGTCCGAAGAAACCGCTTGTCCTCTGTTATATCGGCGGCCGGGACGCGGACACGCAGATCCGTGCCTTCAACGCGGCGGGACTCCCGGCATTCTATTTTCCCGAGGAGGCCGTCTCATCTCTTGAGGTCCTGTATCGGTACAGGAAATACAGGAACTCGAGAGAGATCGACCATCCCCCGATGACGAAATGGGACCTGAAGAGGGTAGGGAAGCTCGTCGACCGGACGAGGAAGAAGGGGCACCATTTCATGGACCTCGAGACATCACTGGAGTTCCTCAAGGCAGGGCCAATAGAACTCTGCAATTACAGGGTGGTCAATAACATGGATTCAGCTCTGAAGGCGGCGAGGGAGATAGGTTTCCCCGTGGTGATGAAAGGGTCCGCCTCCGACCTGATCCACAAGACGGAGAGGGGGGGGGTGATCACCGATATCGACAGCATCGAGGAACTTGTGGAAGCATACGAGAAGCTGGAACCCATGTCGGAAAAGATTATAGTCATGCAGCAGATAAGTGGGAGAGAGGTCATCGCCAGCGGCATTAGGGACAGTGTCTTCGGCCCTTCGGTGATGTTCGGTGTTGGCGGGGTCATGGTCGAGGCGATGAACGATGTCACCTTCAGGGTAGCCCCCATAGGGGAGATAGATGCCATGGAGATGATGGAGGAGATCAGGGGTAAAGCTATCCTGGGGGCCTTCAGGGGGAAGAAGGAAGCGGACAGGAATAAGATCGCACTCGCCCTGAAAGCGCTGGGCGACCTCCTTATCCAGGTACCGGAGATCACCGATATCGAGATCAATCCACTGTTCATTTCGGAGAAAGGGGCCATAGCAGTGGATTGCAGGGTCAGGATCGAGTGATCCCGAGCTGCAGGGTCAGGATATGGCCCTTTAGTGATCATATGGGCCGGGCGCACCCCTCCCCCCTACATGATCGAATATCGGTCATTAAAAAAGTACAAAACCCCGGTTAACGAAAGATCCCAACTACCATCTCTCTCACAGTACCGATTCCACTGCGTCCCTTATCTTGTCCGCTATCTCCACCTTCCTCTCGGAAGCGTCCACCACGAACCATTTCGTCTTCAATGAATCAGGCAGGTGCCTGCCCCTTGAAAGCTCGATGAAGGCCTTCCTGACCCCCTCCTGGAGATCATTGTCCACCTCGAAATACTCCATCTCGTCCCCCCTCTCCTTCATCCTCCTCTGTGCCAGCTGCACCGTTATATCAAGGAGGATGGCAATTGTCGGCCTGTCAGAATATTTATTGATCTCGCTGACCCAGTCCAGGTCAACCCTCTGCCCCTGATAGGCGATGGAGGAATAGACATAGCGGTCGGAGATCACGATCTTGCCGGCTTCGAGGGCTGGACGGACAACTTTATCCAGGTGCTCGATCCTGTCAGCTGCAAAGAGCAGCGCCAGGGCGCCATCGTCCAGGAATGGGTCCTGGAGGTGTTCCCTGATGAGCTTCCCAAGGGGGCCTTTGGTTGGTTCCGCCGTGAGGACGACATCCTTCCCAAGTTCCTTGAGGTGTTCATAAAGCAATCTCGCCTGGGTGCCTTTCCCGCACCCATCTATACCTTCGATGACGATGAACGATGCCATCGAAGTTCGATTGATGAGATAATATAAAAGGATGCCTCTTCCAAGCGCCTGCAGTGAGGAGTGGACCCTGCCATCACACTAGCTTTTCGAGTGCTCTGGAGAGCAGGTCCCAGAAATCCTTGACCGAGGGGACCCGGACCCTTTCGTCGGGAGAATGCGGGTTCTCTATCTGAGGTCCCATCGAGGCCATATCCATACCGGGGAACTTTTCGCCGATTATACCCGTTTCCAGTCCAGCGTGAATGGCCTTGATCTCCGGGTCCTTCCCCCAGAGCTCCTTGGCAGATCTCTTCAGTATGGCAAGCACTGATGAATCCAGGTTCGGGAGCCATCCGGGATAGGCCTTCCCCCTCTCCGCTTCTCCGCCGGCCAGTACAACAATGGCTTCGATCTGGTCCCGGAGCGCTTCAAGCTGGGAGGACGAGGAGGAGCGGGATGCAAGTTGTATGTAGACATCGTCTTCCGTCCTTATCTTCGCCATGGAGGTGGAGGTTTCCACAAGGTCCGGGATATCGGGGCTCATTCTGAAAACACCGTGCGGGAGCGAAACGACCAGATGGAGCATCCTTCTTGAATCCTCTTCTGTCATCGATCTCTGCGGAAGGGGGATATCCTTGATCTCCATCGACATGCCGGGTTCCATGCTCCTGTATTCGAACTTGATCTCCTGGAAGGCCTCAATGAGAACTTCCTTGACCGGAGCTGGCTCCCCTCTCGTGACCACGACCGCTTCCGCCTCTCGCGGGATCGCATTATGCTTGTCCCCGCCTGTAAAGTTGGCAATTGAGAGATCGTGAGCCCTGGCAGCCTTCCAGAGCATCCTTGCCAGTAGTTTGACGGCATTGGCCCTTCCAAGGTGGATATCGACACCCGAGTGCCCCCCCTTCATGCCCGAGAAATTGATACAGAACGCTTTACCCCCGGACTCTTCCCAGAGAACTGGCATGTTGATCTCCGATTCACCTCCGCCGGCACAGCCCACATAGAGTGCTTTCTCTTCCTCCGTGTCAAGGTTGATCATGAGCCTGCCCTTTAGCATATCGTTCCCGAGAGAGAAAGCACCCGTCAGGCCGGTCTCCTCGTCCACGGTGAAGAGAGCTTCAATGGGGCCGTGAACCAATCCGTTATCCTCGAGGACCGCAAGAGCTGCACACACACCTATCCCGTTATCGGCTCCCAGCGTAGTGCCGGTCGCGTAGAGGTATTCCCCTTCCATCCTGAGCTTTATCGCATCGGTCGAGAAATCAAAGGGTACTTCCTTGTTCTTCTCGCAGACCATGTCAACATGACCCTGAAGTACCACTATCGGAGCATTTTCATGCCCGGTGGAGGCAGGTTTCAAGACAACTATATTGTTCATGTCGTCCTTCATGTAATCCAGGCCGAGCCTATCAGCCACGGATACAATGTATGCGATCACTTTCTCCTCGTGCTTCGAGCACCGGGGGATCTTCCTCAATTCATCGAAATGCTTCCACAGAAGCTTCGGCTCCAAACCTTCCAGTACGGGGTCCATATTGTCACCATCCATCGAACAGGGTTGCATCGGTGTACCCCCTAATCCTATTTTAACGGTTTTGCTGAAGAGATCGAAACCATCCAAAGAATCGTTCTAAAATATCAGACCATGTCCTTGAGCCTCTTGTATGATACCATCGAGATGAAGGTCCACAGCAAGAACGGTATGAAAGGCCGATCCTTTGGATCGAGCTCGATGCCGCGTACCGCATCCATGAAACCTTCAACGGCCTGCAGCTCGGACCCTGGCTTGCCAGGGGTCTCCATGGCCATTTCGATAAGACGGTCCTCGACCTTGACCAGAGCCCTCTCGGAATTCGCCCAGGAAGTGAGTTTGGTCGCTTCCAGATACTGGGTGGCCTGTGTCATCTCGGAGAGGATGCTGAGGGCGTTCATCAAGACCTCGAGCGGCCGCTTCTCTTTGAAGGAGCGGATCTCCTCGAAAGTGTTCAGGACCGGGAATATAGCGGATATCGATCTGGCAAGTATGTTCCGTTTTACAATTTCAGGGTCGGATTCCAGGATCAGAACGGCTCCGTGCAGCTCATTGCAGTTCCTGAAGTGTATCCCTGCTTTTTCCATCAGTTCATCTCGGTCCCCATTCAGGATGATGAACCTTCTGGTTTCCCTGATCATGGATATAACATTGCAAGATGATGGTTGTACAAGGAACCTTGCCATTTCCTCATCGATACCTTTCATGGATGGCTGGCCCATTGCTATACCTCGGAAAATGGAAGGGGGGCCATCGGCCCCCCGAACCTTCATCACTTCGCGTCCTTCGCTTCCACATCGACCTGGTCATCGCCGAAGCGTGTTTCCACTACGTTCCGGATCAATTTGGTAACGTCCACACCGGTGAGCGACTCCACCAGCGCAGGCATCTGTGCTGCGATGTCCACGGTCTTGTTGACGAAACCGTTCGGCCCCTGGTCGCCCATCACTATCACCTTTTCTACACCCTCCAGTGACGAGGCGGCAGCCTTCACGATCGATGGAAGCTGGTCGATCACGAGCTGGGTTATGGCCGCATCGCCGTACTTCCTCCAGGCAAGGGCCTTCTTCTCCATGGCCTCCGCCTCGGCGAGTCCCCTGGCCTTGATGGCGGAAGCTTCCGCCTCTCCCTTGAGCCTGATGATATCGGCCTCTGCGGTCCCTTCCTGGCGTATCTTCTCGGCCTGACCAATGGCCAGCATCTCGAGCTTCTCGCGCTCTCCGTCGGCCGTCAGCTTCAATTCTGCCTGTGTGGCCTCCGCCTGACGTATGGTCCTGGTCTTCTCGGCCTCCGCTATACGCTCGATCTTCCCCTTTTCTCCGTCCGCTTCAGCGATCTTCGCGTCGGCAGCGGCCTTGGCAGGGACCACCTGGATGGCTTCCTGCTCCTTGCCTTTCCGCTCTATCTCCTTTTCCTGGAGCTCGATCTGTTTCTTCTTCTCCTCTATGTCTATCTGGACCTGCTCCTTGATGAGCTCCTGTCGCCTCTTTCTGTCCTGCAGGTCGAAGGAAATGGACCGGTTGGCGCGAGATATCTCGACCTCTGCCTCGGCGTTCTGCTGGGTGATGTCCCTTTCCTTGTGGAATAGGGCCACCTGGGCTTCCGCCTCGGAGTTGGCCCTCTCGGCCTCTCTCGCAGATTCGGCCTCCTTGATGGTGGCCTCCTTGTTAGCGATGGCCTCTCCTATCCTTGCATCCCTCTTGACCTCGGCGGTCCTCCTTCTGCCAAGGGCATCAAGGTAGCCGTATTCGTCCTCGATCTCCTTGATGACGAAGGAGCGTATCTCGATCCCCATGTTCCGCAGGTCCTTGGCCGCCTGGGACTGCACCTGGGCAGCAACGGCATCCCTGTCGGAGTTGATGGACTCTATTGTCATCGTGGCGCATATGCCCCTGACATGTCCCTCAAGCGTCTTCTGGGCTATCTCGTTTATCTGCTCGTCCTTCTTATGCAGCAGCTGCTCCGCCGCGGTGTACAGGGACGCCTCGTCCGATGCGATCTTGACCTGTGTGACGGCTTTAATATTGATCTTTGCACCAGAGGTCTTCACGTCCGTGACGATGTCCCGGACCAGTATCTCCAGCGTTCTCACATCCAGGGGGAGGAACTCGTAACCCTGGACCACGGGCAATATGAACCTGCCACCTCCGGATACGACAGTATAACCCCTTACACCTTTCTTTGCTCCTTTACCATAGACCACCATGGCGCTGTCCGGAGGTACCTTCTTGTACCTGCTCGCGTAGATGATCAATATTATGATAAAGAAGGCCACTATTATCCCGACCGAAAAGACCAGGATACCCAAGTTGAATCCCAAACTTGCCACTCTATCACCTCTTTTTCATCTCTTCCTTAGAACCCGATTCCTTTTTTCCAGATGCATTTTTCTTCTGCTTCATTTTCTTCCATTCCGAGTTGAGCATGACCGTGACGGCGTCTCCGGAAACACCGGTGATAACGACCTGGGCGTTGTTAGGAAGTTTCCTGCTCGAAACCGCGGGGATCAGGGTCCGCCCCCTCTGCTCTGTGAAGAGGACGATCTGACCTTCCTGACCCGGAGAGATAGGGACGGTGACGGATGCCTTGCTGCCGACCAGGTCATTGAACCTGACCGTGGAATCCGATTGAAAATGCTTGAAGAAGTAGTTCACGACGAGGAACAGTATCCCCGCCAGTGAGAGCGCTCCTATCGCTGATATGAAAGGAGTTGCCACACGGTTCACGTCGAAATAGGTGAGGATCGCCCCTGTAGCTCCGAAAGCGGTCGTGAAGCTCAGGATTATCGGAAGCGATAGGACCCCCAGATCGTGCCCCCCTCCAAGGTCCGCACCTGTATCCAAGTCCATATCTCCCCCGTCGACCCCCAGGTCCAGACCGCCGGATATCATCATAAGCAGCAGGACCACAAGGCTAGCCAGACCCAACACGGCATATACGTAGAAAAGCCAATCGATCATCTTCTACCACCTCTTTCCTTGTAATCGAGCCATTCCCGGCACCTCATCATATTGATGCTGTAGGTCTGTTCGGAAGGGTCCAGGTCCAGCGCTTTCTGGAAATAGTCCATTGCTCTCTCGTACTCACCGCTTTCCATCAAGGCAAGAGCATACTCGTTGAAAGCGAATGCCCTCTTCTGGTCTTTTGGATTGACCGTTCTCGTTGTACTGGCCGGTGCGGTCATGACCTGCTTGTTCCTTGTTTGAGCGTGTACGGCCTCGTGGACCACCTCCACACGGGGCTTGGGCCGGGTTGAAGGGGGTGTTGCAGGTTGGGGCCTTGGTGAGGGCTTCTGTCCGGGACCTTGGACCTGCCGGGACCGGTTTCTCGGGACAGGAGGCTCCGGAGGGACCGGTTTCTTCTGACTGTAGTAGCTCAGCTGGGGTTTGATCCTGTCCTGGGAATAGAGATAATCCCTGCTCGGGGTCCTTCTCCGCCCCCCCCATCTTGCTTCGAAGGTCTCATCCATACCCCATGTCCGTTCCCAATCATGATCCCTCTGGACCTTCATCATTTCGGGAGGTTCGGCAGGTCCGACATCGGGCCAATCCTTCCGATCTTTCACGAATTCGATATTTCCTATCCCGATATTCCTGAATCCCACAGCCGAGTCGCTCCTGAAGATCACTCCCTGGAGCCTCGCATATATCAACCGGTTCGGATCGAACCCGAGCTCCCGCTGATGGTCGAAGTTCCTTTTTCGGTCCTGGAGTATCCTGGGCTTTCTGAACTTGACCTGGCACTTCGATGTGTCGTACAACCGTTGTGTGGTCATGGTTTCGTTATTCCTCTTCCCATCTTTCAAGGGTACCTCCCTCCTCGGAGATCCCCGATCCCCCATGGACAATAACCTGAATTTGCATATAAATAACTATGGTCCAGATAGGCCCTCCCGCGGGGTATCCCAGGGCTTGAGTACGGAGCAAGGCCGTCCTGGCCGAACGTTCATTTATCTTCTCTTCCCCGTGATGAAGAAACCTGACTTCGGTGAGAGATAGTACATCTTCATCGTGTAGGGTTTCAGCCTCCTTGAGAATGAAGTTTCAAGGTCGTTCTTGGTGTATAGACCATGGTTGTCCACCAGAAGGAGGATGGACCGGTCCCACATCCTGAGATTGAAGAGTTCCTTGATAGCCTCTTTTTCAAGCTCCTTGAGGCCGTCGGTCTTTGAAAACCGTCCGGTCTGGCTGTTCTTCCTCTTTGCATACTGAACATCCATATTGAGCAGAACAGAGATACCGGCACCCGATGAGAACCTCCACGACGCCATGGAAGTCGGCCTCTTCTTTCCGAAACGAGCGGTCACCGCGAACTGCATGGACCGAAGGTCAATGTAGGAGATGTCCGCCTTCATCTTCTCATCCTTTACGAACCCTATGCCCAGGTGGATCGGTGAGGTGGAGATGGGGTCGGTTCTGTAGCTCTTCTGCCTCCACCTGCCATCCTTTCCTATGGTGAATCTCCCGGTCTCGACCTCTTCAAGATCGGAAAGGACTTTCAGCTTGGAGTGAAGGTCGGACACGATATCCCATTTTGTCAGGAACCGAAACGGCGCTTCCTGATATTCGACCTTCAGTTCGTGAAATGCGCTGTCGAAGCTTTCAACGAACCGCGAGGACCATGATCTCTTCATATTGCATCTATCTTGACAACTTTATATAATTCTTTTTATTTTCCAATTTTTTTCATTTACTACCTTAACTCCCGGAAAAATAGTAACGAGGTTTAAGGATTAACCGGTAAACTGATCTCAAGAGCCTCCAGGATCGTCCTCTGCTTTT
>JAFGLL010000055.1 GCA_016928095.1 Thermoplasmatota archaeon | reverse complement strand
GACCCATCTCGATGGTTCCTTGTCTTCCGATAATATCGGGATCGTGAACTGGACCTGGAAATTATCGGATAGTGGTGTTGATATTGTCCTTTACGGAATGGAGAATAGCTACGTCTTCAACCAGCCCGGGAAATATCGAATATTATTGAATGTGTCTGATGCTGCAGGGAACTTTCAGGAGTCACCGCTCAATATAACTGTCAAGGATCTCACCGATCCCGTCATAGAAATATCTTCCCTGTCCTTTGATGAGGGTGAGGTGGCGACCTTTGACGGGTCAAGGTGTACCGATAATGTGGGTATCGTGAACTGGACCTGGACCTTCGATGACGGAGGAGTGTCCAGGAAGCTTTTTGGAGAGTTCGCATCCCATATCTTTTCCGAGCATGGTGAGTACAGGGTCCATCTCACCGTCATGGACGAGGCTGGGAATTCTGCAACGAATATGATGGTAGTGACCATTCATGATGATGGTTCTGGCGAATTCCTCAGGGATCATTGGTGGATCGTCCCGATCCTGCTTGTTGTGTTGATCCTGATACTGGCATTTCTCCTGTTCAAGAGGGGGAAGATCATGACAGGATCATCTGAACCCATACCAGCTGAAACGACCAAAGCCTCTCCTCCGATTTCGACGGATGAACGATCGGTTTAACGGATTGTCCAAATATTCTGTGGGTGGAGAATATCTCATGGAAGACCTGACAGAGTAAAGACACACGACATGTGTAAATCGTTATTGTAAAACATTTGTGGAGGGGTAGAGAATAATTTTGTCCCACACCCGGTACCCTGAAAACATTTTTCTATATGTACATTCTCCACTCATGCAGGCCTTCCCATGAGAATACTCCAAGGTAGCTCGAATCCCGCTCTGACAGAAAAACTGGTCCAAACCCTTGGAACGGACATTGTCAGGCGGGAGCTCATGAGGTTCCCCGATGGGGAACTCTACATAAAAATGATCGATGATGTGAAGGGTGAGGACATCGTTCTGGTCCAGTCCACCTATCCAGACCACAATGCGGTGGAGTTCCTCCTCCTCTCGAGGACGTTGAAGGACATGGGGGCCCGCTCCG
Source organism: Thermoplasmatota archaeon (assembly GCA_016928095.1). Lineage (GTDB taxonomy): Archaea > Thermoplasmatota > Penumbrarchaeia > Penumbrarchaeales > Penumbrarchaeaceae > JAFGLL01. The sequence goes on along the minus strand of JAFGLL010000055.1, from coordinate 27,495 downwards.
TTGTCGGTGTGATACCTTACTACGGTTATGCCAGACAGGACAAGGTCTTCAAGGAAGGCGAGTCCTTCTCCGCAAGGACCATGGCGAAACACCTCCAGATGGACCTGGATCATGTCATCTGCGTGAACCTGCACAAGGAGGCAACCCTTTACGAATTCGATTCGGTCATGAGCACGGTCAACGTCTCGGTAATGGAGGTTATAGGTTCCTTCCTTCAGGGCCTTGGTGTGGACCTTGTACTGTCCCCGGACAAGGGGGCTATGAATTATGCAAGGGAGGCTGCGGAGACAGCTGGATGCAGCTTCGACCATCTTGAGAAGACAAGGATGGACGGCAGAACAGTGATAATGACCCCCAAGAAGTTGGACGTGCATGGAAAGGTGGTGGGTATCGTGGATGATATAATCGCTACCGGTGGGACGATCCAGAAGGCCCAGGAGACATTGAGGGAGCAGGGAGCAAGAGAGGTATATGCCTGCTGCGCCCACGGACTGTTCACAGGTGGTGGCAGAGACCGATTGGTATCGGCACTCGACGGTCTGTATTCATCGGACACCATAGAGAACCCGACCACAGCCTTCTCGGCTGCTGTCCCGGTCGCCGGAAGGATAAGAGAGATAATGGGGTGAAAAAAATGCCAGAACTCCCGGACATCCAGGGGAAGAAGATCCATTCGAGCTTCATTTTAAGCCGGGTGGGCATCAGCGGTGTCAAACGCCCTGTCACCATAAAGAGGCCGAACGGTCCCGTGACACTTATCCCACAGTTCGATATATCCGTGGACCTCCCGGCAGAACAGAAAGGTTCCCACATGTCCCGTCACATAGAGGTCATCAACAAAGCCATCGACATGGCCGTGGAAGAGCCCAATGATTCTCTCGAGAAGCTGGTGGAGAGGATAGCTCGCGGTCTCCTCAGGTCCCACGATTACGCCACATATGCTGATGTAAGGCTGTCGGCGGATTATTTTTTGAAGAAGAGGTCCCCCGACGATCGCGAGGTGACCGAGAACTACAGGATATTCGCGGAGGCACGGATAAAAAGGGGGGAGAGGAACCCTTTCAGGTCCATCGGGGTGGAGGTCTCGGGACTGTCTGCATGCCCCTGTGCGATGGAGAACGTGCGCGAGATCCTAAAGAGAGAGCTGCTCGATATGGGAGAGAGCCATGACACGGTCTCCATCCTGGACCGGATACCGGTCCCCACCCACAATCAGAAGAACCGCGCCTACATAGAGGTCGGATGGACAAGGGCGCTGAACCTGGAGGCCAATGAACTGGTGGACCTTCTTGAGAGCAATCTGTCATCTCCCACCTATGAAATGCTGAAGAGAAAGGGAGAAGCGGAGCTGGTCCTTGCGGCACATCGTAACCCGAAGTTCGTGGAGGATATCGTGAGGGATATACTGAAGGGGTTCCTGGAGCGTTACAGGGACCTCCCCGATGATGTCACGCTCCATGTGCGGTCGATATCAGAGGAATCCATTCACAAGCACGATGCCTTTGCAGAGAGAAGGACGGACCTTGGAACCCTGAGGAAGGGCTCCATGTTCGAGGGCGATAGATTAAAATCTTGAAAAGCATATCATACGGCAGCAGGCAGGGAATACGATGACAGATAAGAAAAGGATCCTTGTTCCGACATCCGGGTACTACGCGGCAAAGGAGAGGGGGGACTACATCATAGAGGTGGCCAAGAGGTTCGATGCGGACCTGATCGTGGTGCATGTCAGGGACCCCAACTACCTCAGTCCCGATAACAAGGAGAGCGAGGGATGGGAAGCGCTCAGGGTTTTCGAGGAGAAGGGCAAGGAGGCAGGGGTCAAGGTCGATCCTTACTACACGAGCAAAGGCCTCGTGGAAACGCTCAAGGATTTCGCCCTGGAGAAGGAAGCGGACCTGATACTCGTCGGAGCGTCCGCCGACAGAGCGATAGCCGAGTGGGTTACCATGGAGCTCATGGGCGAGTGCGATGTACCCGTCCTGGTGGTTCCACAGGACCTTTCGGGACTCATCTGATAGGCTCCCATACATTTGCATCACCCCCCCCCGTTCGTATGTATAGTCACTACCAGTTCCATTTGATATAGTGAATTGGAACGTTGCGGGCGGAATGTTGACATGGAGTGCTCAGGAGGCCTCAGGATAGAGTTCAGATGGACCGCGGATTGCGACGGGGGAAAAGGGCTGATCGGGGAGATACTCTCCGGGACCCTGTCGGATATTGGCAGGAGGTTGGTCCTTCTCCCCACACGCAGAATGGTCCAGCAGGCGAAGCTGAGGATCGCTATGGAGGGAGGAGGGTTCACAGGACCCATAATGACGCCCGGGGATCTGCCGAGATATATCTACGACATATTGAAGGGCTCTAAACCGGTCATCGATGTGCCCTCCAGGGAGATGATGATCGGCAGCATAATGCGTGAGATGGAGCTTTTTTCCCTTGTCAGGGGGAGGGATGTCAGACCGGGAATGGTCCGGTCCGTGTCATTGACCATCGGCGAACTGATATCGGAGTGTGTTCCCCCGGGAACAGTGAAGAAGGCTGCAAAGAGCAAACGTTCGATGGAGCTTGCAGGCATATACGATCGCTACATGGATGGTCTCCAGAACCTCGGGGTCATCGATCAGGATATGCTGGCCGAAGGGGCCGCGTCCCTTCTTGAGGTCACCGATCTGAAACTGGATTCCATGGGCATCTACCTCCCGGGGAGGCTCCCCAGATCACTGCTTGAGCTTATCTCGCTCCTGGCACGGAGAAGCGGCATGGTCCTCATAATGGAGCATAATTCGAGGAAACCCCCGATCATCCCCGGAATGGAAAAGATACCCACAAGACCCGCAATGAACGTCAAGGTCCCTCTGCCGGGGGAGAAGAACCTTTCCCGACTGGTCATGGAGAGGCCCGTGACCGGCATCTGCGGTATGGACCCGATGGAAGAGACAAGGTCGATCTTCAGGGACATCAAACGAAGGTGCCTGGAAGAGAGGGTTCCCCCGTCCAGTATAAGCATAGTTCTCCCCTCCAAGAGGTCCCGGGACGATATAATCAGGGCGGTGGCGGAGGAATATCGAGTACCCGTGGACCAGGGAGAGGACCTCCCTCTGGAGGAGGTGCCGGTGATAACGGCAATAATGAGGCTGCTTGACCTACCGGCCTCCGGCTTCAGGCGCAGGGACGTCGTTGAGGTCCTGTCCTCCCCTTTTATAATGCTCAGCGAAGAGGGAAGGGAACGGTTAACAGGCAGCCAGCTCGAGATGCTGACGCGGACAGCAGGTATGGGACCTACAAGGAGGAGCCCCGAGGAGGGCTGGTCGAAACCTCTCCTTGAACTCGGGAACGATGCGACCACCCCCGACATGGTCAGAGAGATGGCTGTCAGGTTCCGAACCCCGCTCGTTGGACTCCTGAAGAGGCTGGAGAAGGCCTCGAAGGAGAGGCAGACCGTCAAGGGGCATCTTGATGCATTGTCCGGATTGATATCATATCTGGAGATGAGCGACCGTCTCTCTGCTGTCGCGGAGGAAGGCGAGAAGGCGGTCGGTGCTATGAGAGGCGAGGGTCCGTTCCAGGTCAACGTCGTCGCCTTCAGGACATTCCTCTCCTCCCTGAGGTCCCTCTACAGAAGATCAAGGGTCCTATCCTCGGGGAAAATGACATTTGGGGAATTTCTGGACCTTCTGAGGATCGAGGTCTCGCGCTCAAGGGTGAGGTCCGCTCCAAGATCGGCCGGTGTCCAGATCATGGGACTTGAGGAGGCTGCTGGCCTCAGGCTCGGCATAGCATATTTCGGGGACCTGGTCGAGGGTTCCCTGCCCTCGGTCGAGAGTTCCTTCAGGCTGCTTTCCGATACCGAGAGGCTCGATGCCGGACTCCCCGACCGAATGGTCCGCAGGAAGGAGCTCGAGCTCCTTGCAATGACCCTGGGATCGACGGATGAACCTGTTATCTGCGTCCACCGCAGCGAGGGGGACCGTCCGGTACTCCCGTCGTCCTTCGTGGAGGACATCTCGATGGATTGGACCGATACCGGAAATGACCCGCGTTCAATGGTGGAGCTGCACAGGAAGATAGGTGAGCTCAATTCACCATCCTCCGGGGTGGTCAGGGGTGAATTCCTGACCCTCCCGGAGCTTATGATGAACACGGGGGAGGAACAGGAGAGGGTCCGCAGAGGTGTCCGATCGAACAGGAAGAGAAGGCAGACCGATGCGAACGAGCACTCCGGCAGGATAATGGACGATGGGTTGCTTGTAATGATCAAGGAGAAGTTTGGACCCAACCATGTGTGGTCGGTCACACAGTTCGAGACCTTCAGGAAATGCCCCTATCAGTTTCTTGTAAGATATATCTTCGGGATAGAGGAGCTGGATGACCTCGAGCCGGGGATCCCACCAGAGAAAAGAGGCATCATTTTCCACGAGGCCGTGGAGAGGTTCTACGATCGGTTCAGGGTGAAGTACGATCGCAGGGTTACCGAGAAGAATATCGACGAAGCAAGGAAGATGATGCGGTCGATCACCATGGAAGTGATGGATTCCTATCCCAACAAAGGCCCCTACTGGGACGCATTGAGGGAACAGCTCCTCGGGACCGAAGGTGAGATGGGCCTCATGGACTGCTTCCTTGAAGTGGAGGCCCAATACCAGGGGAATTTCCTGGTGGAGGGGACCGAGATCAAGTTCGGACTTCCCGATGGTACACACCCCGCCGTTACGATCTCCCTTCCGGGGGCCGGAGAAGGATCCGACGATCTCCTGCTCAGGGGATCGATCGACAGGATGGATGTCCTGACAACACGGGACGGAGAGCTGGGTTTTATCTGGGATTACAAGACCGGTGCGTTCAAGGTCGACCAGGGATCCGTGCAGGTCCACCTCTACCTTGCAGCACTCAGGAAGCTCTTCCCAGAGCGTTATCCCGGAGGAGGGGGTTACTATTATGTCAGGAGGAGGGGTTCCATCGAGAGGGTACCGGTCATTGGAGAGGATATATGGATGGGAGTGGTCCTTGACAGGGAAGGACTTCAGGCCCATATCAACGAACTCGGTACAGAGGTCCAGTCCACCATCGAGAGATGCCTTGGGATGATCGATTCCATACGTTGTGGCGACCTCTCTGCAATGTCCAACTGCAAGGAGGATTGGTGTCCTTTCGGTCATCTATGCAGAAAGGGGGATGCGTGATGGAGCTGACACCCCTTCAAAAAAGATCGCTCGATACGAAAAAGCATGTGGCCGTTACTGCCGGGGCCGGGTCGGGAAAGACACGGATCCTGGTAGAGAGGTACCTGAGCATCCTCAAGGAGGAGAAAATTGGACCGATGAACATACTTGCCCTGACATTCACGGAGAAAGCGGCATCCGAAATGAAGGACCGCATTCGAAAGGAGGTGAGGAAGATGGCCGCGGAGGAAGGAGGACGATGGTTCGAGGTCCTCGAGGAGCTGGACAGGTCCGACATATCGACGGTCCATTCCTTCTGCAGCGGATTGGTAAGGATGCTTCCGGTCCCCGTAGGGGTGGATCCGGATTTCAGGGTTATCTCCGATACGGAATCATCGGAGATCATGAGGGAGGTGCTCAACGAGGTTTTCACGGTGGAGGGGGTCGAGTCAACGAGCCTTCGAAGGCTCCTTGTGGACTACGGAATGACGCAGACCGTGAAGATGCTGAAAGGCCTTATCAAAGAGAGCAGCAAGACGCCCGTCCCATTGACCTCGGATGCTTTCAGAGAGGTCTCCCTCCGGGCTCTGGAAAGCAGCCTCTCCTCCAGGCTCTCCTTGGCCGTAGAGGACCTTCCCAAGGTCATCCAGTCGCTGGAGGAGATAGAGCGGATACCTCTCCCCGGAACTTCGAAGGACAAGGCTCTTGACCTCATTCGACAGATGAGACCCGTTCTCGATGCCGGACGGTCTCCCAGGGAACTATTGTCCGCCATGGATATGAAGAAGGAGCTGTTCCTGACGTCGAGGGGGGAGGAAAGAAGGGTCGGGAACCTGGGAAACATGGGTGTCTGGAAGGAGAACCTCGGGAAGCTTCGGGAGGCCTTCTCCAGGATATTCTCGTTCGTTCACGAACACCGCAGCATACTACCTTTCGCATCAGGCGATGAGCTATCGAAAAGGGCGGCCGAGAGGATAAAGGACCTGCTGGTGGTCTACGAGCGTGTCTCGGAGATGTTCACATCCCGGAAGAGAGAGGAGAACGGTCTCGATTTCGACGATATGATATCCATGGCCATCTGGCTGCTGGAGAGGAACGAGGAGAACATCCGAGATACCCTCGTGGCCAGGTACAAGCACCTGCTGGTGGACGAGTTCCAGGATACCGACCCGCATCAATGGAAGCTCGTGGAGCTGCTCTGGGGAGGGGGAGAAAGCTCAAGATTGTTCATCGTGGGAGACCCCAAGCAGTCAATCTACGGGTTCAGATCGGCCGACGTGCGTCTCTTTCTATCTGCGCAGCAGGCGCTGGATGCGCACCTATCTGGCGAGAAAGTGGTCCTGGACCTCAACTTCAGGTCAAGAAAGGAGGTAATGGAGGTAGTGAACGGGATCTTTCCGGACATCATGGGGGAGGGATCCGAGAAATGGGGGGTGCCCTTCGATCCGCTGGAAGCGCACAGGAGTGGAGGTGGTACGGTCACCCTGATAGGTGTTCTCGGAAAGAGCGGCTCGGAGAGAAGGGAGGGAATGGAAGCTGCCCGGACCATAAAAAGAGCGGTCGGGAAATGGATGGTCGAAGAGGATGGAGAGGACAGGCCTCTCAGATACTCCGACATTGCCATCCTGGTCCCGACAAGGTGGGGTTTCGGTCATTACGAGGACGGGCTAAGGGCCCATGGTATACCATTCCAGGTCTACAAGGGAAAGGGCTTCTTCGAGAGGCAGGAGGTGGCGGATGTTCTGAACATTCTCTCGTTCGTGACAAATCCCAACGACGACCTGGCTCTGGCATCCGTACTCAAGGGTCCCTTCTTCGGTCTCAGCGATGAGGACCTCTTCAGGATCTCCCGGCAGAGGGGAGTGACCCTGTTCGATAGACTGTCGCAGCTTCCCGATGAGTTCGGTGAGGACCATGATCTCCTGTCAAGCTTCGTGATGATGTCCGGCGCATTACCGCCCCATTTAGCGCTCCCAACCATCCTGGAGAGCTCATGTGTCTACGCATCCGCCGGAGGTCGAAGAGAGGCAAGGAACCTGGACAGGATAGTGGAATGGGCCATGGAGGAAACCTCGGTCTCGAGCATGTTCGATCTGTGCCAGAGGTTAAAAAGATGTGTTGATGAGCCTCCAAAGGAAGGAGAGCCACCCATGTCCCTTGGTGAGGATTCCGTGACAATGATGACCATTCACAGCGCGAAGGGTCTGGAATGGCCGATGGTGATGGTCCTCGGAATGAACCACGAGGGAGGAGGAGGTCCAAAACCCCCATTCCTTCTTGACCCTGACATTGGAGTCTCTCTTCTTGTTGCAGACCACTCCACCGGCAAACTGGTAAAGACCCCCTCATGGATCACCGCCGAGGAGGAAGCATCCATTAAAGAGGAGGAGGAGAGGAAGAGGCTGCTATACGTGGCAATGACCCGGGCCAGGGACCATCTGGTAATGAGCGGTATGGTACCTGTCATGAAGGGTGGCCAGGAGCTTGCCCCAAGGGGGATGTTCGGACTGGTCTGGAAGAGCATGGGATTGACCGTGCCGGACCTTGATGAGGGGGTAAAGAAGGTCAACGGAGCCTCAGTGACATTGGTCCCCGTTCGACCGGATGATATCGCTGAGGAAGAGGAGGATTTATCGATCGAGGAGATCCCCACGATAACCGAGGGAGAGATCCTGCCATTCCTCCCTGCCGTGGAGCCGGGGGGAACGACCTACCTGCTCTCCCCCAGCAGATTGCTGGAGGGTCCGGAAACCCCTCCTCAGGTCATGATGGATATACCGCTCGTTACCTCCGACATTCCTCCGGACGAGTTCGGGGAAATGGTCCATCTGGTACTTCAGGGGGTCCCCATCCAACGCGTGATAGCCGAGTTCGGATGGGGGGGAAAGGAAAAGGATATCCTCGAAGCAGTGGATATGATCAAGAGAACGATCGAGAGGCACTGCCCCGTGGAAACCTACAACGAGGTGGAGCTTGTCGCATCGATCAGCAACGGGTCTGGGAATGAAATACCGGTCCTTGGCCGGATGGACCTGCTCGAACGGTTGGAGGATGGCGGGTCACGAATCATCGATTACAAGACCGGGGCAAAAAAGGATACACACAAAGAACAGCTGGAGTCGTACAAACAGATGCTCGGCAGGATCATCAAAGGTGAGATCTCGACAGAGGTCGTGTACTCAAGGGGGGGTGCATCCGGTGAGAAATGATGGCTTCTTTCGTGTGGGTCCATCCTCGATGGTCCTCTGGTATCAATGGAAGGAGGTGCCCCGGCAAGTTGCACTGACCGGGTGAAAGGTGGGAAATGTCAGCAAGGGAGGACCGAAAAACGTGTGATGGAATGAAAAGGTTTTTTCAGGACCACGCCGATCATCCGATCAAGGAAACCGGAAGATAGCCCGATCCGATCTGTCAGGAGGGGATAACATCCCAAAGGTACTCTGCATATTGAACCCGGAGGCCGGCAGCGGCAGGTTCAGGATGGACCCGGAGGAGCTGGAAAGAAGGTTCATGAAAGCGGCAAGGTCAAGCGGAACAGAGATCGATATCGAGGTTGTAATGACCGAGGTCGCCGGGGATGCCGAAAAGATATCCAGGGAGAGACGGGATTCAAGGATCGATGTCATTGCAGCCTGCGGAGGCGACGGTACAATTTATGAGGTCGTGAACGGATCGGTCGGGAGCGGCAAGGGTATCGGGATCGTCCCTCTCGGGTCGGGGAACGACGGAATAGTATCGATCACCGGTCTCCACAGGTCCATAGATGATTGCATCTCGGATATCATCAGGTGCGATAGACATCCTCTTGATATCGCCAGGATGAACGACCGTTACTTTTTGAACGTCGTCGGGGTCGGAATGGATGCTGCGATCAACCATCAGGTTGCTGACAGGAGGGACCTTGTGAAGAGAGTGGGACCCACTGTGCTGTACACTTACTGCACTTTCAGAGTGATCCCCGGATGGAAGGATATGGAAGTGTTGATCGAGTTAGACGATGAAGAGCCCATGCAGATCAAAGCAAAGATGCTCACCATCGGCAACGGGACAACCTGTGGCGGGGGATTCAGGCTGACCCCGAAAGCACGTATGGACGACGGTCTCCTGGACCTTTCACTGATCAAGAGCGCAGGCGTACTCAGGACGGTCCTGAACGTTCCAAAGGCGTTCAAAGGAGAGCATCTGAACTTGGACCTCACCTTCTACAAGAAGTTCAGAAGGATGAAGGTCATATCCCTTGAGGACCGCGAGTTACCTCTGCACATCGATGGCGAAAAGGGTTTCTCCAGGGAGTTCGAGTTCGAGGCTGTCTCCGGAAAGATCTGGACGGTCCACAGGCTCGGGGCTCGACCTTCCTGAAAGGCTCCCTGAAAAGGACGGATGATATGTGATAATACAATCAAAATCGTTTAATAACCGCAGTACTTTGGATAAATGAGGTTCCCGGAGGTTACTGGTTTGCCCAGAGGATTTGTGATATGTCTGGTCATGTTGATGTCACTATCCACTCTCACTGCTGCAGTAATATTCTATTGTGAGACCTCAAATGTGAGCGGGACCCCGACAAGGGCGACGGTCATTGGTAACGAAGTGAACTCCACAGGGTTGATGCAATCTGCATCTTTCAGTTCGGTGGAGACCTGGGACAACGATGGGGACGGGCTCTTCGAGATATACATGGGAGGAGCGGGGAGGAACAACCCCAAGACTCGGGGGATCAGCGCTTACGAATATGTGGTCTCCAATTCCACCTGGGTCTCCTTCGGGTCCGGTCTCCCTGGCCCGGGATCGGGAGAATATTACGGAGGTATCGGGCTTGGGGACGTGAACAAGGACGGGAACGTCGATATCGTGGCCCCGATACCCACCATGTGGTATTCCTCATCGACCAATGCCGTCGAGATATGGACCAGCAATTCCAACGATGCCTTCACGAAGTCCCACTCGTTCTCACCGGGAAAATCCACCAACCAGGCGATAGTGGAGGACCTCGACTCCGACTCCAATCCGGACATCGTTTATACCTATTACGGGGGTCTGACCGTCCAGTTCGGTTCCGGGTCTGCCACATCATGGACCGAAAGTGGCCCCACGGCCAACGGATACGAGATGGACGGCGTCGCTGCCGGAGACCTCAACCACGATGGGTTGATGGACCTTGTGGCGACGCCTTACTTCAACACCAGAAAGGTATTCATGTATATCCAGGGATCCTCAAGGTCCTGGAGCGAGGTCACCTTCAAACAGACCACCAACGAAGCCTTCGGGATACAGATCGCCGATGTCAATAAGGACGGCAACAACGATGTGATATATGGTACCAGAGGAGAAGGGATCAAGTTGTGGTGCGGGAACGGAGGAGGGTCGTCGGGAGGGACATCCTTCACCTGGACGGACAATTCCTCCGGGCTTCCGATGGGGACCGGGGATTGGGCCCAGGTGGAGCTCGGTGATGTCGACAAGGATGGCGACCTGGATATCATCGCGATCTCCAGCGGTCAGGACAGGGCAAGGATCTTCGTGAACAACCTACCCAGCTCCTGGACGGAGCTTTTTACCCAGAGCAACAGCTACCTGACAGTGGGCGGTAACGGATATGGAACGAACTTCGTGGATTTCGACGGGGACGGTGACCTTGATGCCGTGGCCTGCTCTTGGAGTGGCGGTGTAGATGCTTATACGATCCATACCCAGGGTGACGCACCACCTCCCCCGGTGAACGAGAGGCCGACAGCGGACGCGGGGGAGGACATCGAAGTGATGTTGGGTGAGCCTGTGAACCTTAACGGGACAGGGAGCACAGACCCCGAGGATGCTCCGTCCGGGGATACGAACGGTGACATACTCTATTACGACTGGAACGTCACATCATACCCCTCGGGTTCGATGATAAGGGACAGCTCCCTCCTGCCTACCGAGAACTCGGCCAGGCCTTCGTTCACACCGGACAGGGCGGGGAGGTACAGATTGACCCTGAGGGTCAGAGATACCGATGGGAACTTCTCGTCCGTGGAGGATGTCCTGGAGGTCATGGTGCTCAAACCGAACGATCCTCCTGTGGCCGATGCTGGCCTGGATAGATCGGGCCATGTGGGGGAGACATTCATCCTGAACGGTTCCGCGTCCATGGATATAGATGGCACCATAATCGAATATCAGTGGAATTGCACTTCTCACGAATTGACGTTCACGGGACAGGGAACGGTCAACGCAAGCTTCAAACCCCAGACCGCCGGGTCGTTCAATATCACGCTGAGGGTCCGAGACGATAACGACACATGGTCGCTACCCGACATGATGAATGTCCAGGTTTCGAATGTCGGGGAGAACCTTCCCCCGGTGGCCAATGCCGGACCTGATCAAGAGGTCCTTGTGGGTGTTGTTGTCACTCTCGACGGTTCCGGCTCCATGGACCCGGACGGTTACATAGTCCAGTGGGAATGGACATCCACATCGCATCCGGAAATGACACTGGATAATATCAACTCCTCATCACCAACGTTCACTCCGGAGCAGGAAGGCGACCATATCATCGCTCTGAGGGTCCAAGACAGCAACGATACTTGGTCCTCCCAGGACATGGTGATAATATCTGTCGAGGCCCCGTATGTCAACCGGATACCGGTAGCCGTGGCCGGTCAGGACATGGACGTCCTGGTGGGAGAGCTCGTTACACTTGACGGAAGGGATTCTTACGATGAGGACGGGTATATCGCATCGTACAACTGGACATGCATCTCGCACACGGTCACGCTGATATCTTCCATGGGTCCCACACCCTCCTTCGTCCCGGGAGAGGCCGGCGAGTATGTGATCGCTCTGACCGTCTCCGATGATCAGGATGCATGGAGTCTTGAGGACCGGGTTATCGTGAATGTCACTGAACCACCGATGGTAACCACATACGACATCTCCCTGGGACCATTCAGGTTCGAGGATGGGACATTGGTTACAGGAGGCATCGTATCTCTGATACAGGGGGGATCTACGGAGACAGCCATCACGGACGATGAAGGAAAAGCCCTGTTCGAGGATGTGATGGCCGGGTCATATAAATGCAGGGTCCAGGTCGATGGGGAGGACCCCACTCCGCTCTTCGATATCATTGTCGAGGAAGGAGGGTCGGTCAGCATCCCCGGTGGGCTTCCCTATGTTCATAAAGAGGTGGTCATACCTCATGACGATGACGATGATGACCTGCAGCCAGACGATGATGATGACAATCAACCGGTAGATGATGATGAAGGACCAATATCCATCTTTCCGGTGATCGCGATCATCGTCCTTGTATCGGTCGTTGCAGCCGGAGCAGGTATTTTATTCTATGTGAGGCACCGGGGTCATGGACCCCAAAATGATGAGATCGAGGAGAGGGAGTGCCCGAAATGCAATGCCCCCATGGAATACAACAGCGATTTCAACAGATACAGATGTCTTGTATGTGGCGGGAATGAGGAATGAAGAGGTCAATTTTCGTCCTATCTGTTATCATGGGGATCCTGCTCACCACCCTTATTCAGGGTCTTGCAGTGGGTAACGGAATGGAGGTTTTCGGGTCCGTGGAACAGGTGGGTGACATGTACTACCCCAGGTTCAACCACACCTCAACTCTGTTGAGCGACGGGTCCGTCCTTGTGATCGGAGGCACGACGGACGGACGATCATCGATAAGTGAGTGTGAGGTCTACGATCTCGACGAGGGATGGGTAATTGCCCCATCATTATCCAGTCCTCGCATGCGTCATGATGCCGCCAACATTCCCGGCACGGATGATATAATAATAACCGGTGGTTTCGCAGGAGGTGGCCATCCCTCCCTCTTCATGCATTTCAAAGGTCCGGGAAACCTGTCATTGGATACCAGCGAGGTCTATCACGTCGGCAACGGTACGTTCTCGAAAGGCTCGGACATGATAACAGGCAGGTTCTGGCACCGGTCCGCGGTCACGGACAGGGGCGAACTGATAATCATCGGAGGGCTCAACGTAACCCAGGGGGCGCTGTCGAGCTGTGAGGTCTATCGTAATGGGCGGTGGGAGGAGTTCTCTCCGTTACCGACGCCTCTTGCAAGGTTCTCCATCGTCAAGTTGGCAGATGACAGTCTGCTCGTAGCTGGCGGTCATGACGGGACCTCCAAGACCGCGTTCAGCCGATGCTTCAGGCTTGCGGATGATGTCTGGACAGAGGTCTCTCCGATGAACCGGGGAAGGGGATACTTCAGCGGTGACCTTCTACCTGATGGCCGTTATCTGGTGACAGGCGGTTTCTCGATCACCGGTCAACCGGACCTGAAGGACGGAGAGATATATGACCCGGAGAAGGACCGGTGGACGCTCATATCCGAGATGGCCTTCCCCAGGCACAATCACTTTACGTTCTGTCTCGGAAATGAGGTGATCGTGGTCGGCGGATCCAACTGTGCCACAGGAGGCTGCCACAGCGGGATAGAGGTATATGACCTGGAAAAGGACGAGTGGAGGGATGCCTATCACGTCGTCCTTGGCCGAAAATGGTCATCTGCCCTCGAGCTTTTCAACGGCAGTATCCTGATCATCGGCGGATCGGCATGTGATGTCCCCGCCGGTCGGACGGAGCTCTTCTCACCTCCACCGGACCACAAGGATGAGGTTTCGAAGATTGGCATCACTTTACGGGTGTCCATAGGGATCGTTCTGTCCCTGGTCCTTCTATGGGTCCTATCTTGGCTTCCCTCCGTTGAACGGAGGACAGGTGGAAAAATGAAGCATGCAATGCCCCATATATCGACACTCGTCCTCGGTGGCATCCTGATGATCCTTGCGGATCCGCTATTGCTTCCCATTTATGTTCTGATAGTGATGCTAACCATGTTCTGGTTCTGGGCCAGCATATGTACCCACTGCCGTGGATGGAGATCCGGGTCGTGTCCGAGCGGTTACGGCCGCATATCCTCGAAGCTCTTTCGCAAGGCGAAGGAACCGCAGTTTGGGAGGGCATTTCGCAGGAATATCTGGACAGTCGCTTTGCAGTGGTTCGTACCATTAGTGGTAGCGGTTGCTTACCTTATTTTTGAATTCGATATCTACCTGCTTGTAGCATTGCTGATGTTCATTCTTGCAGGGTTCGTTGTGCTGCCTCTTGCATCCAGTAAAAAAGGATGCAACGAATGCCCCCAGAAGGGAGAATGCCCCTTCCGTAGGAACTGAGACTTTTCTTCCCGGATCTACTCCTGGGATCCGATGGGATAACAAGATGTAAGTTCAGTCAGTTGCATCCGTATCACAGGAGGGGAGGTCCGGGTGCCATGTTTCCCCGCCACATTTCCTGCAGTGGTATCTGAACGAATAGGATCGTGATATCCGTTTCCATAGATGCGGTCCTTCCAGGATCTTCCCGTGTTCACAACCAAGGGGTTCCGGGAACGTATCCGTTATGATGATCTTGCCGCAGAAGCTGCATTTCCAGTGCGTCATCCTTTCCATGACGGGAAGGAGATCATGAGGCCACCAATCGTGGTGACCTCCCATCTGGCATGCGTTCTCAGGTGGGAAGAGCTGGGGTCCGCCTGGTCTTGCCGTCCCCTTCATGATGGACCTTACCTTGTTAATGGTCTCCTTTCGGTAGGGTATATTGAAGTGGTTCACGGAGATCGTGTCGATCATGTGGTTCCTGGTACCGGGGAGGATGGCGGAATGGGCCGGTTCCACAACGGTATCGTTAAGGGTCCAGATGTTGTCTGCTTTTATCCAGAAGGGCCATTCCATGGAACTGTTGAGCTCATGCATGAACCCCCCCCGTGGATCGAGGTCGCGGTAGCAGGGTGTCTCTTCCAGGTAAGAGGTTCGGGCTCTGGTGAGCTCCGAGAGGTGTTTTGGAAGGAGTCTGTGACCGATACTCGTCAGGACCCTCGAAATAGTGTTGAACAGGGGTTGTGCCGTGCCGTGGTTTGGTGCTCCTATCAGGATAGCTCTGGTGATCTTTCGCTTGATACGTTCGACATCCGGATTATCCAGCCTCAAGATGGTCCTCCTGACGGTAATGGCGCCCATGGAATGTCCCACGAGAACGATCTCCTCGTACATCGGGTGGTCAGCGATCCATTGAAGGATATGCCCGGCGTAGCTGTCGAAGTCCCTGTCCATCTTGAGGTAGCTGCCTGGAAGGTTCAACGGGACCGACGTGTATCCGAACTCTTCGGAGAACAGTTGGAACAGAGGGGCTCCGAGCTCCCGGACCCATTTTCTGTGGAATATCCTGTCATCCATGGCCCAGCCATGGATGAAAAGAGCGGCCTTCTCCATCGATCATCACTCCTGTCCCGGGCATGTAACTGGAGGTCCGCTCTTTGATGGAGCGGGTCCGTTCATTGATCTGATCATCCTATCAGAAGAAGACTAAAAATATGTTTTCATGGTCTTTTCTGGACATCCGACGGCCTGGTCATGGTCCCATTCATCATAAATTTATTAAATATACAGTCGGTTGGAGGTTCGTTAGGAGGTCTATGCCTTACGGAGGATGAGATAGGTGCATTTTGCAGTGACCATAGAGAACCTGAGGATAGCCCTGTCCAGGCTTCTCGAAGGAGAAGAGGGGACCGATAGAGAGTGGATAGACCGTATAGCAGAGTTCGTGATGGATTTCTTTGGTTATGAGGACCGGATACTGGATAACACCCTGACCCCCAGGGACAGGGATGTGTTCTACATGCTTGAAGGGATGGGCCTGTTGAAGACAGAGATGGAGGAAGCCACCATACAGAAGGGCAAGATATGGAGGATACATTACTGGATACTGAACACGGAGAAGATCAGGTCCCTCGTCCAGGACAGTGTCGATCTGGAGACCGACGAGGAGAACAAGGAGGAGAGCCTGGTTTACGAGAACCTATCGGAAAATATATGGAAACAGCATAAATGATGTTCTATTTTCAGCTGTGGAACAAGTTATCCATTTATACGAGCATGTCATAAAGGCGGCGGTCAGATGATAGATCAACTTGTCACACCGCTGGCGATCCTGCTCGCTCTACTGGTCTGGACGTTCTTCGTCATACTCCTTGAAAAGAAGGGAGTGCTTGATAGATTGAACATGTCCAGGATATGGTTCCTCGCCCTCATGTGGAGGACCAAGAAAGGGACCGGTATCATAGAGAAGGTGGCAGGTCCAAAGAAGTTCTGGATAACGGTAGCCAATTTCGGCTTCGTTCTGTTCTTCACCGGCATGGTCCTGATGTACATCATGCTGGCCGTATCGGCCTTCATAACCCTGTCAAGTCGTCTCGTGCAACCGGTGGGGGCAAAGGAGGTCCTGGTACTGCCGGGTATCAACCCTTACGTTCCGCTCATCTACGGTCTGATAGGTCTGATAGTGGCCGTGGTCGCCCACGAATTGACCCACGGTATAATTGCCAAAGCGGAAGGTTTCAAGGTCAAGGCCCTCGGACTGCTTTTCATACTGATCCCGATAGGGGCTTTCATGGAGCCGGATGATGAGGAGGTGGAAAAGGGTCCCAGGAGATCGAGGATGAGGCTGTTCACCGGAGGGCCCATGGCAAACTTCCTGCTGGCATTTCTATTCCTTGGTATCTTTTCCTGGGGGATGATGAGTGGTATCAGTGCTCAGGACGATCCAATGATAATCACGGATATAGCCACGACCTCTCCGTTCCACACTGCTATGGGGGAGCACCCCAAGGCGATCTATTCCATAAATGGGACTGCGGTCCATTCTTACGAGGACCTTTACGATATCGAGGGGATAGAACCAGGGACCTGGGTGATCACCAGTATCAAGGTGGATGGGGAGAGGAGAACGTTCCCGGCGGTAGCGGGCATTCTGGTATCGAACGTCGGAGAGGACACCCCTGCGAACGAGGTGTCAATGAAGGAAGGTTCCATACTCCTTTCTCTGGATGGGGCCGTTCTCTACAACAGCAGCACCTTCCATGAGATCATGGAGTCAACGGAAAAGGGGCAGATCATCGATCTGATCGCTCTTGTACCCTATTACGCTTCAGACGGGAAAAGTATCGTTCTGAACGGAACAGATCCCTTCCGGTCCCCCTCTTCCGATCTGGCCATCACTGAGGACAATATGGCCCCGACAGGATTTCAGAACTTCTACCTGAAGGAATATTCGATCATACTGGATGATAAATACGATCATATACCTTTGAGGGAGAATAGAGGGAAAGGATATATCGGGATCGCCTCCTCCTACATGGGTCTTGCCGGGGTGGGAAGCGATCAGCTGATAGACCAGGTGGCCCACCCGATAAGGTCTGCCGATAGCGTGCGGGAAGGTTTCTTCAATGTCATCTACATCACTTTCAGCCTCCCGCTCCAGACGGAGATCATGCCATTCCATGACCCTCTGACGGACATATACGAGGTGGAAGGTCTGCTATCTTTCATGCCAGATGGGATATTCTGGTTCCTTGCGAACACGATGTTCTATATCTTCTGGCTGAACATACTCCTTGGACTTTTCAATGCACTTCCCATGATACCCCTGGATGGAGGTTTCGTCTTCAGGGACGCCATGGTATTGATACTGAACAAGATCCTCAGGAATAAAAAGGAGGAGGACCTTGAGAGGATCGCAAAGAGGATATCGAGCGTGGCATCATTTTCAGTGCTCGGCCTGATATTGATATCGATCTTCTGGCCATGGATACGGGTCCTTTTCTTTTGATCTCAGGAGGACCCGTCCGAGCCCGCGTATCTTTCCTGCTCGGAAAAGATGCATCCGCAGTATGGCTGTCTGTACATCCTTTTCTCCCGAGATAACCTGATGGAATCCTTCCAGTGCTTTCTCAGGTCCATGTAGACAAAGTCGCATCCGACCTCCGCTCCTATCTCGTCCCCGATCCTCCGGATGATGTCATGGTCCTGATGCTTGGAAATGAGCATTGTGGAGGAGTAACCGTCGTACCCTCTTTTCAGGGCCTCGTCCGCCGTCCTCTTCAGTCGTGTCCTGTAGCAGTATGAACACCGTTGTGCCCTCTGAGCCTCGCTCATCATCCCTGTTTTCTCCTCATCGGTCCTTTTCGAAAGGTCCAGCATACCGCATATGAACCCGTACAGAGGATACTCCTCATCGTAGATCATTTCCATGGGCTGCAGATAGATATACCTCTGCAGGGTCTGAAGCCGCCTGTCATATTCCGTCCAGGGGTGGATGTTCGGGTTGTACCAGAGTCCCGTGATCCCTATGCCCTCCTCCTCGAAGGGTATCCGGGACCCGGTCAGACACGGACCGCAGCAGGTCTGTAACAGGACCTTCATCGGTCACCCACCATCCTTCCGATCTCCCTGTTGAGCATCTCCGATATCATCCTCCCGTCGACCTTGCCCCTGAAAACCTTCATGACCTCTCCCATAAGAGGGCCAACCGCTCTCAGCTCCCTATCAAGTATGAGGTCCTTCTTCTCCTGGACCAGGGTCTGGATGAAAATGCTCAGTTCGGTCATGACATCTCCATCCATGGAGATCTGGTCCAGAACTCCTTTCAGAGCAACTCCCTCATCCTCTCCGTTCCCGATCCTTTTGGTCAACATGGGAACGATATCATCCATCGCTTCCTTGGCCATCTTGCCGGATGATACCTGTTTTACTATCGACAGTATCCCTTGGTCGGACAATTCCCTGGAGCCTTGATCCCTTGGGGGTAAATTAGGTATGATGTTGATGAGGATACGTGAAAGGAGTTTCGGATCTCCTCCCCCGGATACAAGGGCTTCGAACCTTTCTATCAGTTCCAGATCGTTGAGCTGGGATATCAACTCCTGTGACAATCCAGTTTCGTGTGCGATCCTCCTGACCCTCTCCTCACGGGGTTCGGGGAGATCGGCCTTTATCAGCTCGAGGTCCGAGGGTTCTATCCGGATGGGGGGAATGTCGGTCTCAGGATACATCCTTGCGGAACCGGGAAGGGGTCGCATGTACTCGGTGCGGCAGTCGTCAAGGGTCCTACGGACCTCTCCAGGGACACCTTCGTATGCAAGGAGCACCCTCTCGTGGACAGCTTCGAGTGCTCTGGTCGCGACATCCCTGGGGGCGCATACCAGAACGAGGGCGTCATTGTCCCTGTCCAGTCCCAGCGCGGAGTAAACCTCTCTGACCTCCTCTTCCGAGACACCGTAGTCTGGCAGCTCATCGGAATGGAACAGGCCTTTGATACCTGTCCTGACCTTTGCATATGCGGCTATCTCCGGACCAAGCCGTTTAACGTCATCGATACCCTTCCTGATCTCGCTCAGAGGTCTCCCCCTGACCCTTCCATGTCTTTCCCTGGTCCCGAAGTATCCAGCAAGGTTCCGGAGCGGGAGTGACAGGACCTTTCCACCCTTGGCGATCTGAGTGCGGAGCACCCTGGAATTCGTGCTCCTGAAGATATCTGAAATATCGATGATTTCGAGTGGGATGTTCGGAGGCGACCCATTATCCTTCAGCGATCGTGACATCTCAACCAGGAGCATCTGTCTGATGGCCTCCATCTTCACAAGTTTCGGGATCGTCCTAAGGTCCTGGACCAGTTTCAGCTCCACACGGTTCCCGCCCTCAACGGAGACATTGACGTCCTGTCTTATGGTCCCGATGCCTCTTCTGACCTTTCCCGTGGATCTGAGGGTTTTCCCGATGGAGGAAGCAACATCCCTTGCTGTCTCCGGGGATGAAATATCAGGTTTCGTCGATATCTCGATCTCGGGGATACCCAGCCTGTCCACTCTGTAGAGTAATGTACCATCCTCCGTGTCCATCTTTCTGGCAGCGTCCTCCTCAAGGCATACGGTATCGATGAACAGTTCATGACCGCTCTCGGTCGTATACTGCCCTCCCGTACCGACAATCCCGGTTCGCTGGAAACCGGCGGGGTTCGATCCATCCACGACGATCTTTCTCATGAACAGGATCTCGTCCGGTATATGTGACCCCAGGAGCATGGATATCATGAGGGCTGCATCCAGGGTCGCCCGGTCTGGCATTTTCGGGGGTTCCTCGTCTATCTCCACCAGGCAGGAATTCTCGGTAATGGAATAGAAGACCTGCTTCGTCTTTCCTATCTCCAGGGATGCCGCCCTGTCGATGTCTCCCGTTTCGGACCTTGATAGACCGAGCCTCCTTCTTATCCGATGGACCTCACGGTCCTCCAGCTCACCGCTGCAATTGCAGAACAGTTTGCTGCCGATAAGCTGTCTGTGGACCTCGAGGCCGACCCTCAGCCCCACCTTCTTCCAGTCTATACCATCGATGGAAGTGATGTTGTCAAGGTCCGTTCAATCAACCCCTATGCCTTTCAGCATTTCAAGATATTC
The DNA here is from genome assembly GCA_016928095.1 of Thermoplasmatota archaeon. Taxonomy (GTDB): domain Archaea; phylum Thermoplasmatota; class Penumbrarchaeia; order Penumbrarchaeales; family Penumbrarchaeaceae; genus JAFGLL01. Next base: position 7,032 of record JAFGLL010000055.1, on the reverse strand, counting down.
AATACCGAAAGTCCCCATTGTCCTGCGTTGGCCCATCTCTCCTGCCAGGTCCGTCAGGAAAAGCTCGGCGAAGCTGGAGACCCGATCATCGATGGACACTCCCTTGATCCTTTCCATCACCCACATGGATTTGATATGTGCAACGTGCGGGGGCATGTCACCGGCCGGTATAACTCCGGCATCGATGAGGTCCCTTCCAGTTGAATAGACGTCAAGGTCCGTAGATCCGTTGATACAATCGGTGGCCATCACCACCGGGATCCCTTCTTTCACGATCCCCCTCACCTTTTCCAGATATCTGGAACTGAGGTGTCCCATTCCGGAACCGGCTATGACCAGAGCCGAATAACGGTCCCTGACGCAATCCAGCAAGGGAGAAAGGTCCGAGACCTGTGCCGATATGAGCATTACCCTTTCGTTAAAACCGATGGATGTACTGAATTCCCCTGTTCCCGGTGGCGGAGGTTCGATCAACCTGATACCATCGTCATCTATGACCCCCACTGGCATCCTGTTGATGGACATGAAAGCGTCCCTTCTGGTCGAATGCATCTTCCTGACCTTTGTACCCAGATGTATCAGACTTGCGCTGTCACTTATGGTGGCATGCATAACGACGTATACCGCACCAGGCAGACCGCTGGAAGCCAGGATGCAGGCGTGTTCAAGGTTCATCCTGGCATCCGAAGAGGGTCTGTCGGACGACCTCTGCGAGCCCACGAGGACCACCGGCCCCGGAGGGTTCCTGAGGGTGAAGGATAGTGCTGCCGAGGTGCTGGCAAGGGTGTCGGTACCGTGGGCGATGACAACGCCAACAGCACCTGAGGCAAATGCTTTTTCAACTTCCATGGTGAACATGTCCCAGTGGGTACAACTGACATCCTCCGACAGGATGGATGATGCAATGGCATGTTCCAGGTCGCATATCCCGGATATATCCGGGATTGCCTCGTTCATCTCTGTGGGGGTCATCGCCGGATGTACAGCTCCAGTGCGGTAATCCACCATGGATGCTATCGTACCTCCCGTACCTATCAAGGTCACCTTCTTGCCTGTATTGCCGGTGGATGCAGTTCGTCGTTCAACCTTCCCCGATGGAGGGGTCCGTTGGAGCAGGGTCATATTAGATATGTGGTCGTAGTGAATGCTGAGGTTGTACCCGCTATCAAGCTTCAGTATGATGTTCTCTTCCCTGGAGCGGGAGCCCCTATCCAGAAGGACACAGTCAAGGACCATCTGCTGCCCGTTCTTCCGGTGGGTCTGTCGGGGAAAGGTCATCTCGACCCTCACAAGGTCTCCCGGTCCGATACCGTATCCTTCGAGCAGTTCCTTCGCTTTCCCCGTATACATCATAGGTCAAGGGTATCCAGGTCATTTAATGTTTTGTCAACACCTATGGATATCCATGAAAGGTCCATCGTTCCGGATGGATGGCTTGAGATGGTCAAGGCACGTGTAATGCCTGATAGGAATGACGGAAAATCGTTTAAATACCAAATTACCACTAATGCAATCAGACCTCAGGGGTACATGTAATGGCAAGGATAATGGTCGTCGAGGATGAAGAGGAGCTGTTATCCCTCTATTCCGAAATGATGGAACTTTTCGGTCACGAGATCGTTGCCGCTGCAACGAACGGAGAAGAGGCCATCAGAGCTTACGACGCAATGACCGAGAAACCCGACCTGATAATCCTTGACCATAGAATGCCTGTACGGAACGGTCTGGAGACCGCTGTGGAGATCCTGAAAAGGGACCCGCATGAGAAGATCGTATTCGTATCGGCTGATTCGACCGTAAAAAAAGCGGCATTGGAGGCCGGTGTGATAGACTTCCTTGAAAAGCCATTTGTACTCCAGAGGTTGAGGGACTGCATGCAGGCCATACTCGGAGAATGAGATGGGGGTGTTAACGATGAAGATATTGGTACCAACGGCAGGTCCGGAACCTGCAAAGGCGAATGCATTGAGGATAGTAAGGATCGCAAAGAAATTCAATGCCGAGATAATCGTGGTCAATATCAGGGACCAGGGGGAGGACTGGGGAGGAGACAGGGCACTTGAGATATTCTCCAAGGTAGCAAAAGAGGAAAAGGTTCAAAACAAGGTCGTTCCGGTGGTGGGAGAGATATCATCCTCCATAATCGAACAGGCAAGGTCAAATGAAGCGGACCTGATAATCATGGGAGCGACAGAAGGAAGGGGTGTTGCTAGCTGGGTGGTCGACAGGATCATGATGAATACGGACGCTCCAGTCCTGATATTGCCCTGGACAAAACTGGATTGAACTCATTGAGATAGGATCAGAGAGGTAGCTGCCACTTGAGTATCTCGATGAGGATGACCGCTATGATCCCGGCACCCACAACGATCCTGGGGTCGATCTTGAGCGCGGTCTCCTCCTCGGCATCAAAATATCTGATAAGACCTGCTGCCGAGTGGAAGCCTTCCCCTTTTTTTCCTTTTTTTGGTGGTGCCATACAGGGGTCTAAAAAGTGGCCGTTTATTTATAATTTGTCTTTTTCGACAAGATATCCTCGGTATGCATAGATATCCATCAAACACCCATCCAAAATTATTTTAGCGGATTTGTCCATGCTGGAGAAAGGTGTAACAATGGAACTGTCCAAGAACGATATGATCACGCTCTACCTGTACGAGATGGGTTCGTTCGATATCGATGACCAGCCGGAGATCTCCCCCACGCTGACAAAGGAAGCTATCTGTATCAGATGTGGTGTCTCCAGAGAGGACCTGTCCCAGATCCTTGAGACCAAGCCCAATAATTTCATCGTTAAGAAGAAGAGGGTCATCAACAGGAGGATGTTGGGTGAATGCATATTCCTGAAACCAAAGGGGGTCCAGGTGGCAAGGTCGATAATGATGAACGTGAAGAACCTGCGGGTCGAGTATCTGGATGAGGATTCCGTCAGAAGGAACATAACCATCGGGGAGATGATAGAGGAGCTCAAGGGTTTCAATATATCTATGACATATTTCGATATCTTCTTGGTTGCCAGAAGGGACGGGAAGGTGAACCTGCTGGAGTTCATCGAGCCCAGGGACTGGAAGAAGAACCTGATTTCCGACCACGCTTTTCCAGAGCTGGTCGTTCTATCCAATACCTCCTGCAACCCTTTCGGGGGTATCTTCACCACTTTCGGGGAGCCAGGGATGATCCTCCCGGTAAATAAAAAGGTGGAGGTCGGGGTCCATCCTTACGGCAAGGGAAACGTCATAAGGTGGATGAAAAGGAGGGATGGAAAGATCACGGACGCTTTCCACATAGAGGGAAAGAAAGGATTCGAAAGCCTTGTCTCGGGTCACAGCCCCATGCTCGACCGTTTCGGTCTCTTTCGGGACATGGGTGTATTCGAGAGCGAGGAGGAATACAGGCAGTACTTTGAGGTCCTGTCAAATTATGATTATTCCATCATCTTCTCGGGGGGCACTGGACACGGGATCTCCATGGCCGGTCATGCCGGGACGATACTGGCGTCTATAGCCATGTATCTCAAGGACGGGATAGCGTTCCCATTCAACGGATTGGAGAACGAAGAACCAAAGAATCCAAAATTACGAAGCGAGGGGAAGCTTCCGGTCTGGGATTTCCCCGAACCCACAGAGCCCATGACCATCGAGGATATGGTCAACCAGAGACATCCCGACCCCAAGGTCAACCTGAGTACTATGGGACTTATGAAGAAGTTCCTTGTCCTCTCCCAGATATTCGAAGGTCACTGGAACTCCTATTTTTCAAAGGAGGAGATGGACAGGATACAGGATTTCAGAAGGTCCTTCGACCTCAAGGGGTTCTCCTCCGGGGGTGCGGCCGTATGCTCTATTTTCGGCGTGCCTGTCCTGCTGAAACTCGCAGAGGACGGTCAGATGGACCTGTCCTCAAGGCTCTATCCGGACATGGCAAGGAACCAGAACATAGGGCTTCTCATAGACCGGAAGGGAGGAATAGACAATCCCCGGTCAGAGTTCCTCAGGACGTTCAAAAGGTTCGTACCTCTCATAGAGATGCAGAACAGGATAACCAGTGATTATTTTAAGTCCCTGAAGAGGACCTCAGGGATACTGGCCAACCTGGCTGCGAACGTCCTTCTGGAGAGCCAGAAGTTCGCTGACCCGTCCAGCATGACAGAGAGAAAGGCCGTGTCGAACCTGATAATGATGCAGCGTGGTATCTACGGTTCCCTGGGGATAAGGAACGGGCTCTTTGAGGCGATCCAATCAGAGATCGTTGACAGGGAGATCGATATGAACCTCGGCCCCATCGGTGTCGGCAATTCGGGCACCTATTTTTTCTGCGTTCCCGACACTGAATCCATGCATTCGATGAAGAACATGGTGGCAAAGCTCAACAAGGACAGAGCGGAGGAGGAGAGCCTTGAGATCGCCATGCACGGCTCTTCACATTCGTATATTTTCAATATAGATCCGCTAACAGTTGTCAAGAAATGATCATCATAGCTGGACCATGTTCCTGCTCTGGACATAGGCTATCTGTCCATTGGACATATCGAGCCCAACCTCGATGGTCCCATCGAACGATCCGATGATCATGCAGTAAGGGATCGACCCGCCAAGGCTTGGGTCTATCAGACCTACCCTTGGATAAGGGTGGTCCACCCTGACAGAAATTGAATGATAGCCCGTTCTGATATCATCGGCGGGTCCGGGTTGGGACCTGCCGTAAATGCCATTGGTGGCATCCCTGTCAAGCCGAGGTAGCAACTTCTTCAAGGCGAATTCCGCTCCTGAAAATGTCAGGATGGGCCCAAGGTCCGACCTTGATAACGTTATCGGCTCGATCCTCCCGAGCAATCCCGATTCATTGTTCTCCGTCACGTTGGCCTTCCACCCCCACTCGTCCTCCGGCTCGGCGATGTGAAAGTTCCATATGTCGTCTCCGGTGAACCTGGAGTAGTTCGCATATGAGACGAGAAGTTCTGTTTTCGTCATGCTCCATAGTTCATATTCCCTGCTTGAAAGGACCCTATCAAGTGAGGGGATCGGCGCCATGTTCGATGGTATGGAGCTTTCAAGCTCTCCAAGTACGGGGAGCATCTCCCAATCGTCATGGAATTCCGATACAAGCTCGGGATATATCTCATCCGCACTTGTGTATGTTTCGTGCCTGTGGACCGATGATCCGTAAAGGACCGGTTCACTGCCCTGGGAGAAGCTCACCATCTGCTGCATGAGCCTGAGGGATGAAGGGTGCGCAACGGTATCTTTTGTGGTCATGTTCAGGGTCATCCTCACCGAAACTGGTATATCGTCAGCGACCCAGTGTATCATGTTGAACTCCTCGATCTCCAGATCCTTTTTTGTTGCCTGGTCCATGGAGAATGACACCTTGATGCTGGGCCTCCCGATCACTATCTCCACCTCATCCGCAGACCATGAAAGGTCATATTCCCCCCATCTTGCGAGACCCTCATCTCCGACGGAGATGTTCCTGTTCTCGGATATATCCTCGATCCTGAACTCGTTGCTCTGTCTTTCCAAGGAAGGATACAGGACCAGACTTTCTTCCATATCATACTCCACATGGTAGGAAGGGGTTACCGGTATGGAGATATGGGTGATCGTGTCTGACAGGGTTCTGAAGCTCTTCTGATCGTACAGGTCTACATGGTTGAGCTGTGAGATGGAGGAATGTCCCGTGATGGCCGGTTCCTCTCCACTCTTCATCGTCACGGTCCCAGAAAACCTCAGATATTCCTCGGTCCGCCTCTCCAGCCGGCCATATTCCACGGCGAGTCCATCCATACCAGGATCTATATTATCGGTTATCGACATGGTCATGGGGTTGGCGTTCTCTGTCCAGAAATCCATATCCAATGTCTCGAAAACGTAGATGTCCTTCTTCTCTATCATGTCGTCTATGTTCTCCATGTAGAGATGGCCGTTAATATCATATCGCGCATTGTCCCCGTACCTTTCCCTATCAATGGTCACCTGCCTGTTGAGGACATCTATGAAGATGTTCTCCCTGGCCTCCTCCCCTGTCCGGATAACGCTGAGGTCCATCCTGTAGGTTCCCGGTTTCGTGAAATAGAGCTCCAGGGTATCCATTGTCAGGCCTCCGGATATCACCCTGTAGTTCTCCGGCAGTATCTCCCACTTGTATGAAGCAGTGATATCCTTCACATCGGCGGAGAGTTGAAGGACCGTACCGGCAAGGGGGTAGCGGTCGGATATCTTGAAGGTCGCTGCGAGCTCTTCTTCCTCTCCATTGTTGTTCTCTAAATTTAAAAGGTAAAGATACGAACCTGAAGCTACCATTATCATGAGGACGACCGCTCCCACCCCTATATAGAACATCATGTGGCTTCTTCGATGAGGTCGGGATAGGTCCTTCGCACCAACGTTGCTTTTTCTTTTGGATAGTTCCGGGCGATGATCAGGAATGGGAGCAATGATGGGGTCATGTTGGTCTTTCATATGTTTATTATATATTTCCTCATCGGATGAAAAGTCCAGGAGTTCTTCCTCGGAACCCTCCCGGGCTGATGGCGTATCATCAATGGGAAGATCATTGGAAAGATGGATCTCGGTGTCCACATGCTGATGGAGTGATCCCTCGTTGAACGGAGATCCAAGGAGAAGCGGTTCATCATCGCTATCATCGGGTCGGTTCACCGGGTCCTGTTTGAGGTTCTTCCGGGAGAGTTTGATGAACTTTACAACAAGAACGTTCCTTCTTCTTATGTAATGTTCAATGTCCGTGAACAGGAGGTCGCCCATACCCTCGATATCGAATCCGGCTTTTCCAAGTTTATCGATAAGCGCGATCTCTTTCTTCACATCAATATTTCCTATCTCATCGTTGGAGATCTCTTTCAGGGTGAGGTTGTCCTCCATACCGGGAGATAAAAGCACGGGGGCAATTATTCTTTTGCCCGGGAGGACATTTGTTAAGTCATTCTCACGATAGATATAATTATTCTCATAATTATGGATATTAGAGAATAAGTTTTTGATATGTAAAACTTATTTGTGCATATGTAATAATTTC
>JAFGLL010000054.1 GCA_016928095.1 Thermoplasmatota archaeon | reverse complement strand
TTGCGGAAGAGGTCCACTTCTCACGAAATTGATCATTGTTCAGAAAAGTGAGAAGTGGACCGGTCGGGATTTGAACCCGAGGCCTCCCGCATGCCAAGCGGGCGATCTACCGAGCTGATCTACCGGCCCAATGACTGAGCGGAAGGGAGTAACAGGATGGATTATTAAAGGTTTTTGATTGGCCAGATATCCTGTCTATACGACAAGATCGTATTCTTTTCTGAACCTATCGTACCTCCTAGTACCCAGGAAAAAGGAGAATAGAACCATCATGATGAACAGGAACAGTAAGATGAATCCATAGGGGAATATCAACAGCGACACCCATCCGGAAAGACCTGCAAGGAAGTTCCATATGAAATGGATGATGACACCGAACGTGTAGCCCACTGCGATACCGGGGGCCATCAGCAAGGAGGTCAATGAAATATTATTCCCGTTCTGAGGTCTTTTAAAACCTCTTACGAGACCTATCATGAAACCGATGGAAGCAGGGCCTATGATGTGGATGACGATGTTGAAGAACGATCTGAACACGATAAGGAGTATCACAAGGACGCCGTCACCGTTCATTATCGAATTGGAAGCATACAGGACATTCTCCAGGAGGGCAAACCCTGCCCCGAAAGAAGCCCCATATATGATACCGTCCGTTTCGTCCTTCACCTGTGATAGGATTATAACGAACCCCAGGGCCTTGAAGAACTCCTCGACTATGGGTGCTGAGGCAATAGCGACATCTATTCCCAAAGGTTCCATCCATGTGGAATTGAAGGTATTGAGAAAAAGGGAGGGGAAGGTGGAGAGCATTCCATAAGAGAGCGCGATCACGATGAACGCCCTCGGTTCGGGCTCGTAAGGGTCGAAGGCATACGTGAACATGACCCAGCCCACTGCTGGAACTGTTATGGATATCAGCAGGATGGGTATGGAGACAGGTGAACATATACAGCAAAGTTCCGGAAATGCCAGGAGGGAACCCATGATAAATGAAGAAATGAAGAACAGGCATATCATGATGGCCAGCGTAGTGAATCTCTGCAGGAGGAAGAGGTTCCTGTAACCTTTCGTGTACTCCAATGGGTGTACATCTCTCTCCTTGAACGGACCCCAGATGGAGCTGCTGCTCGATCGGACCGTCCGGGAGAACCATCTGTTGATGAGATATCCAAGAACAAGGAACAATGGTGTCAAAGATATGAAGACCAGTGACCCGAAGAGGGCGAAACCCTCGCCTATCAGCATCAGAAAGACCAGTGTAATACCCAGCATCAAGGAGAGGAAGAAAACTATCACAAGGAGTATCCCGGCAGCCGAGAGGTCCTTCAGGACACCCTTGATGAACCCATCCTTTTTCCTCTGCATCGTTCTACCTTTCCTTAAGCTCATCAAGGATCATACGCACCTCTTCCTCCACGGATAGATTGGTCGAGTTCAGGACCAGGTCGTAATACACGGTCTCCCGCGGATTGATCCCGTAATATTCCATATAGCGCTGTGCTTCGCTCTCTTCCCGCTCCTTCATCTGTCTGGATACTTCCTGTATGTTGCCACCATCCCTTACCATCACCCTTTCCGCCCTTATCGACCTTTCAGCATCGAGGTATATCCTGAAGGATGGTATGGAGGACCTTTTGCAGAGAGGCCCGATCATCCTTCCTTCCAGAAGTACGTCTCCCTGACGTGCCCTGGAGAGCATCCTTGCATCCAATGCGATGTCGTAGGACCGGTCCCTCTCGCATAGCTCACTGAACTCTTCCAGCGTCAGTCCAAGCTCAACCGCCCTGTCCCGAAATATCCTGCCTGCGTATACATACTCCACCCCGAGCCGATCCCTGAGGGACGCGCAGACCGAACTTGTCCCTGACCCGGGAGGGCCCCCAACCGTTATGGCCTTCATATTACCGTAATCGGCCATTTTATTATTATATATCCCGCATCCCTTCCTGTTTCTTCAGAAAAAAAAATTATAACAAAAATGTTATAATACCGAAATTCGTTTTCGTGGATGTGACAAATCGATAGGTATATGATGTAGGTCCTTTTTCATCGTATAGAAGAGTGAACGGATGGCCACCGACAGCATGACAAGGAACGAGCTGATCAAAAATATCAGCGAGATCGAGCACATAACGAAAATGCTTAATCAGCTCAAGGTGGAAACCAAGAAGAAGGAAACCCTCCTGATGAAAATGGAGGATGCTCTGGGGAAAAGCGAGGAGAGGCTCCAGAGGAAGATCGTTCAGATAGATGAGGAGACCAAACGTCTGGATGAGGTGGAGGAAAAGCTCCAGAAGAGGAAGGAAGAACTGGAGATACAAGAGAGAGAGGTACAGATAAATGCCATTTTAGAATTTCTCTCGTTCCAGGCAAGGGAAATGGAGATCCAGGACAGGATCAAGGACGCTCCCGACCCCTCGGAACTGGATTCCCTGAAAAGCAAGCTAACGGAGTTGAACGGGATAATCACACAGAAGGATATGAGGATACAGGAGATGCAAATTTCCTCTTCCTCGAATATTGTTTCGGAAGCTCTAACCGTGGATCTCGAATCCAGTTTGAAGGAGATAGAAGGGCTGAAGCTTCAAAACGAACAATTGAGGGTGAAACTTGATGCAAGGGAGATCGAGCTACTCAAGAAGGAAGAGGATCTCAAGACACGCGAGCACAAGATAGGAACAAGTGTGACCCCCGAGGATAGAAAGGTCATAGAAGCGCTGACCGAGAGGGAGAAGCAGCTTATCAAGCTCGAAGAGCAGATCAGGAACAAACAGAAGGATATCAACAGGTTCATGGAAGGTCTGGAGATCAAAGACCAGAGGATAAAGGAGCTGGAGAACGATCTGAGGATGAAGAACGAGATCCTGAAGCTCAGGGAAGAAAAGGACTCCGGAATAACAGGTTCGAAGGAAGCCAGGGATATCAGAGAGATACTCGAAGCCGAGTATCAGACCAAGGTCAGCATGATAGAAGGCAACTACAAGAATCATCTGGATTCCATGAGGTCCAAGGTGGACCAGCTCAAGGTCCGCAATGAGGAATTGGAGATGATGGGCGACCAGCTCTCCGCCGAGAAATTGAGGGTTACACTCCTTGAGAGGGAACTGAAGGAGAGGATGAACGAGATATCCTTCGCTGAAGAGCGGCTTGCCAGACGCCAGGAGCTGATGCTGAAGGAGCGCAAACAGATAGATGAGCAGTTGAAGAGATACAAGGAGACCTCGGACGGCACACACGTATCAGAGCTGAACGAGGAGCTATCGAACAGGCAGAAACAGCTCAGGGAAATAGAGCAGAAACTGAAGGAAAGGGAGGAATACCTCAGGAAGAGGGAGCAGGAGCTGCAGCAATTGAGATCTTCCATCGTGGATGAGGAGATGAAGATGGAGATCATGGAAAGTCCGGATGACCTCAACCGGATCAGGACCGGTGTCAGGAGGTTCGATGATCTATGCTACGGAGGGTTCCCTTACAATTCCAATTTCATTCTCTACGGTCCGGCCTATTCGGGGAGAAGGACCTTCACCAACCTTTTCATATCCGAGGGATTGAAAAAGGGTATTCCAACCATATATGTGATAACCCAGCATACACCCCTCGAGGTCAAGGAATCTCTGAAGACCATTGTTCCGAAGATCGATACCTACGAGGAAAAGGGCCTCATCAAGTACGTGGACCTCTATTCGAGATCGATGGGCATCACGGAGGAATATCCGAACACTATCTGTATAGAAAAACCCACAGACCTGGATGCTATACAAAATGCCATCGGACAGTTCCAGGAAGAGTTCAAGGGGAAGCATGCCTACCATAAGATAGTCTTCTTCTCGGTGTCGACCCTCCTTACATACATAGAACCCTTGAGCATATTCCGATTCTTCCAGGTCCTCAACGCCAAGAACAAGCGCAACAACGGTGTTTCCGTATATGTCGTTGATACGGGAATGCACAAGGAGTCGGACATCCAGACCCTCAAACACACCATGACCGGTTTCATCGAGTTCAAACTTGATGACCTAAAGTACTTCCTGAGGATAGAAGGAGGCGGGGATGTGATGAGCCGTGCATGGATAGAATACACGTTCACTGACAAGAGCTTCGACCTGAGGGGGTCCTTCTCTCTGGACCACATCAGGTAGTCCTTTTCACCATCATCTGTGAACGGTCCGATCATAATGCCGATCTTATGATCTCCTCATGGTCGAAAGCCATAGATGGAAGGTTGCTTAAGCTGAACCAGTCCGCTTCCGTTGCATCATCACCGGCCTTCAGGTTTTTTTCGTCCTCGGTCTTGAGCCTGTAGACGATCGAAACGGTATGCCCTCTCGGGTCCCTCTTAGGATCGGATGCGACCGAGAGAAGTCCATCAACGGAACAGTTGAGACCGGTCTCTTCCATTACTTCTCGAAGCACCGCATCCTGCGTGATCTCTCCGTATTCGACGAAACCTCCGGGGAGTGCCCACTTGCCCTTGAAAGGGTCATTGGACCTTTTAATGAGCAGTACTTCCGGACCCTGGTCCCCATCCCTTGTTATCAATCCGTCCACGGTCAGGGATGGAAGCTTCCTTGTGGCCTCCCCGCCTTCTCTGAAGCGTTTGACAGCCAGTTTGTCTATATGGTCCACGGACCTTCTGTAGTTCTCCATTGCCACATTCGTATGGGATTCTACAAGCGACCATGCCATGGACAGAGAGGAGAACCTTATCTTGTAGCCTTTTCTGGTCTTCTTGGAAGGCCCTTCCTCCGGTCTATCAAGAGGTATGACCTCTTCATCTATGAGGTCGAGCCCTTTCAGCTTGTTCAGATAGCGGTAAAGGGTCGATTTGTTCGTATCGAGATAGGTCAAGAGCTCGTCAACGGTCCACGGTTTTTTGGGGAAGGCCAGGAAACAATCCGAAACTAGCCTGAGACCAAGGTCGGCGTCGTATGAATCGGGCAGGTATCCTATCTGTCTGAGGAAGGTTCTGAGTGCCTCGTCGATATCCGATTGCCCCGTGAGCGGATTGTTCCTCACCACTTTCAGTTCGAACTCCATTTGCATCCCCCGTTGTATTTCTATATCGGATGTCGAAGAGGGAGAAAATGATATATTAACAATGCGTTAGGGGAGTATGGCCAAAAAGGCATCCAAAGAAAGTGAGAAACCCCAGGAACCTGGTCCTTTGGAAGATGTATTTACCGGAGAGTTGAAGAACAGGCACTACGGAATAAGGATAGATGACGATATCGAGGTCCTTGTAATAGCCGGTAACGACCTTCTCACATACAGAGGCCGGCTGCTCTCGGTGAAGGAGGACCTGGAGATGATCGGAGAGGATGGTCTCTATCAGAAGATAATCATGGACTGGGTCGTTGGGATCAAGGTCCTCAACCATAACAGACCGACCCCCGAAAAGGATGCCGAACTGGTGAAGAGGATACCCCGGACAAAACCAAAGAAGGTATCCGTTGACCATGCTTACAATTAACATCGGAAAGCATTATATACACTTATTTTTATATTTTAGGTTCAACGCTGGCATAAGTATTAATATGTCCGTTTCGATGACCGGCCATGGTCCAGTATATCGATCCCGAGGATGATAGGCACAATGACACGATGTGGCTGGCAAGGGAGAGGCTTGCAGAGAAATTATCATCGGAGATAATCCTCTCCAAGAACCCTAGCCAGACCTTTCGCGCATGGAGGGACCAGTTCAACATCTCACAGCACGACCTTGCGGTGGAGATAAATGTTTCACCATCCCAGCTTTCAGATTACGAGAAGGGAAGAAGGAAGAACCCTTCATTGAACCTCATCAAAAGGGTAATAAACGGGTTGATAGACCTTGATGAGAAACGCGGTGCCCTGACGATCAAGAAATATTCAATGGACCTCCAGGACGAAGCAATTCTTGACATGGCCGAGTTCACGGTCGGGATCAATCCGTCGGTCTTCATAGATGTCATCGAGGGGACCCTGCAATCGGATGCGGATATCGAGAACGATGATTACGTGAGAAGACCCATCATGGGGTATTCCATCATCGATTCCATACTCGGTGTCCTCAGGTTCTCATCTCTTGATTACATGAGGATCTACGGTAGATCGACCGAGAGGTCATTGTTCTTCACGAAGGTCGCTTACGGACGGTCTCCCATGATAGCAGTCAGAGCGCATCCGATCAAACCGGCGATGGTCGTATATATCAAACCGGAGAAGGTCGATCCTCTCGCGATCAAGTTGGCACGGCTCGAAAGGATACCACTTGTAACTACAAAACTGGATATCGAAGAGCTGTCTCGGAGACTTCGGAAACTTATCTGAGGTGGTGAAATGGGATCTGGGATAGTCAGTTATGGTGTATATGTACCAAGATACAGGATATATCCAAAGGATATCGGAAGGATCTGGGGACAGGACGGGGCGGCCATGGGAAAGGCTCTGAACATAAATGCCAAGTCGGTTCCCGCACCGGATGAGGACGCCGCCACCATCGCGGTGATGGCAGCAAGGAGGACCCTCCTGAGGGTCGATGTCGACCCGCAGGAGATCGGAGCGATATTCGTGGGTTCGGAATCTCATCCCTATGCGGTCAAACCGACGGCATCGATCGTTTCCGAGGCGATCGGTGCTGCCCCCCATCTTACAGCAGCGGACCTGGAATTCGCATGCAAGGCAGGGACTGTAGGTATGCAGGCGTGTCTTGGATTGATCAACAGTTCCAACAAGAACATACCTATAGACTATGCTTTGGCCATCGGATCGGACACCTCACAGGGAGCCCCGGGAAACGCTCTGGAATATTCTGCATCGGCCGGGGGTGTCGCCTTCCTTCTGGGGCACGAAAAGGTGATTGCCGATATCGAGCTCACCATGTCATACACAACGGACACTCCGGATTTCTGGAGGAGGGAAGGGATGAAATATCCTTCCCACGGAGAACGTTTCACGGGCAAGCCGGCATATTTCAAGCATATACAGGAGACCGCAGAGAAGATGATGAGGTCCATGGGAACAGGACCACAGGATTACGAGTATGCAGTTTTCCATCAACCCAATGGGAAGTTCCCGATAACCATCGGAAAGAAACTGGGTTTCAAGATGGAACAAATTGAGACGGGTTTGATCACTCCCTACATCGGGAACACCTATTCCGCTTCCATGATGATCGGATTGGCCAACATACTTGACAAGGCGAAGCCGGGCGATAGGATACTAGCGGTCTCATACGGGTCCGGAGCGGGCTCCGATGGTTTTCATATCGTCGTCAAGGATGAGATAGAGAGATTTGCCAGGGAGAGAAGCCCACTGGTGATGGAGGAGATATCTCACGGCATTCCTATTGACTATTCGATCTATGTCAAGTTCAGGGATAAGATCAAGATGGAGGGAGAATGATGAAGAAGCTGGCCCGGGAAGTGGCTGTCATAGGTATAGGTCAGACGAAGTTCGGCGAGCACTGGGACCTCTCCTTCAGAGAACTAGGGATCCAGGCCGGCATAAAGGCCATACTCGATGCCGGGATCGATTCAAAAAGGATTGACGCACTCTTCATTGGCAACATGTCCGCAGGTCAATTCCTGGGCCAGGAGCATATCGCCTCCATGATCGCCGAGGAGGTGGGACTCACGTCGAACCAGATACCGGCAACACGGGTGGAGGCGGCTGATGCCTCCGGTGCTCTTGCCTTCAGACAGGGTCTATTGGATATTGCCTCCGGCCTTCATGAGGTCGTTGTAGTGGGCGGGGCTGAAAAGATGTCGGACGTTACATCGGACATTGCGGCAGGTTTCATTGCCGCGGGGGCTGACCAGGCATGGGAAGCCCTGTTCGGAGCCACACTTCCTGCACTCTACGCCATTATGGCAAGGAGGCATATGAAGGAATACGGAACGACCATGGAACAGCTCGCTGCAGTATCGGTCAAGAACCACAGGCATGGGAAAATGAACCCGTTCGCGCAGTATCAGAGCGAGATATCCCTGGAAACCGTACTGAAAGCTCCAAGGGTGGCTGAGCCTCTTGGTCTATTCGATTGTGCACCAATTAGTGACGGAGCGGCAGCTCTGGTCCTGTGCGAGATGGAACTGGCAAAGGAGATATGTCCATGCCCTGTGAGGATCGCCGGCACCGGTCAGGGATCTGATGCACTGGCGATAACCAATAGACCGTCCATCACCGAGATGAGGGCAACGAAGAAAGCAAGTGAGAGGGCTTATGAAAGGGCAGGTATCACTCCAAAGGAAGTGGATGTTGCAGAGGTCCATGATTCTTTCAGTATAGGTGAGATAATGGCCATTGAGGACCTGGGCTTCTTCGAAAAAGGGGATGGTGGACCGGCAACCGAGAGGAATGATACGACCTTCGGTGGTGTCATACCGGTCAACACATCCGGCGGTCTGAAGGCCAGAGGCCACCCCCTTGGAGCAACGGGGATCGCACAGATAAACGAGATAGTCCTTCAGCTCCGCAGAAAAGCAGAGGGCAGGCAGGTGAAGGATGCCAGGGTCGGGTTGGCCCACAGTGTGGGGGGGACCGGAGGTACATCTGTCGTTCACATCCTGGAGGTGGTCTGATGGGTGTCGCAAGATACTGGAGGCAGCAGGACCAGAGATACAATCTGGGTGGTTCGAAGTGCACGATATGCAACAGAGAGTTCTTTCCAAGCAGAACGATGTGCCCTATATGTCATAGACGATCGCTTGGAAAGATGGAAAAATACCACTTCAAAGGGTTCGGAAAAGTGACCTCCTTCACGGTTGTACATGATCCAGCACCGGGATACCGATCACAGGTACCCTATATCCTTGCCACGATAGAGCTGGAAGAAGGCGATCTCGTCCTGGGGCAGATAGTGGATTGCCCCCCATCCGAGGTAGAGATCGGCAGCGATGTGGAGATGGTATTCCGAAAACTTTCCGAGGAGGGCAAGTCCGGGACGATCCAGTATGGTTACAAGTTCAGATTGAAATAAGCTCATGCCCCTCTCCCTTCGAGGATGGGACCCGGTACCTGTGGACCGGTATTTCAGTGGAGACCTTCAACATCCTAAAATATGGTATTCATCTTACCTTGGTGAAAGGAGGCATTCCTCATGGACCCGCAAGATGATCAAGGACCGAGGCAGCTTGACGATATCGACGACAAATGGCATGGTGTCCCGCCTGTCGGCAGGAGACCCGCCCCGGGGAGGGTGAGATACATTCTGGAGATCGCGGGAGTTCTCGTTCTTGAATTCATCCTCTGGGGCTTCTACAGGTTTTCCACAGCCCCGATATACGGAGAAGGGTTCAATATCCCGTTCTTCATAGGTCATATGATCGCAGCACCCACCATAAGCCTCGGTCCGATACTGCTGTACTGGAAGTTCATAAGGAAAGAGCCTATCTTCAACAAGGACGATCTCCAGGACGGCAAGTTCATGAGCTTCAACCTGGGTCCCTTCAAGCTCACAAAGAAGAGACTGATGACGGCCGTCCTGGTGGGTCTTTTCGGGGGAGTTGTTTGGAGAATGGCCGAGATGGCGGTCCTGAACGTGACCGGTGTGATGCTTGGAGGAACCGTTTTCCTAACACCCACATTGCTGGATATCTTCTCGATAGACGCAATGGACTTTCCGACCTTCTTCATGATGACCTTCGTGATGTTCTTCATCGTGGGCCCCGTCGAGGAGTTCGAATTCCGTGCATTCACGCAAGACCAGTCCCAGAGGGTCCTGCCGAAATGGGCGGCCCTTGTTTTTTCGTCCGTATTCTTCGGTTTCAGCCACATCCCGATAGCCCTGTTCATCTACAAGATGACATTTGTCCAGCTGATCTTTGCGGAGATGAGCTGGATGGCGGCAGGCGCAACGTTCGGTGCTCTATATATGTGGTCAAGGAACATATTTGCCTGCATCGTCATGCACGGGATCGGGAACTGGCAGCTATCGGTCTACTGGATACAGGGAAGGCAGACACTTGCGGGGCTGACCGAGTTCGAGGGATACCTACAGTCCTTCATGGAATCCATACTGGCCAATGCTTTCATGATACTGATATTCTATCTCATACACCGGTTCTACTGGGCCCCTCAGGAGAGAGGGGAAGCCGCCTTTGGAGGGAGACTTGTCAAGGTCCAGCAGTTCTTCTTCCAGCATGATACCTCCCGTATGCATATTGGATATACGGGAGGATCACTCGCCGGAGTGACGCTGGTCGTTCTGATAGTTCTATTTTCCATATCGGCCGGTCTAGGGGTCAAGGACCTATCTGCAATAAGCCCTTCGGATACCGATGAGGAAATACAGGGAGAGATCGACCTTACAAAGTATTACAAGGAGGAGACCATCTTCCAGGATATCCAGACACTGAACGAAGGGAGTTCTCAGAACTACAATTTCTCATCGACCAGAGATACAATAGTCCAGAAGATCTCCGTGGACCTCACCTGGTCGGACGAGTCGAATCCTCCGGCGACCAGGATACGCCCCCATGAAAACACCCCCGATGAGTTCAGGGTCTTGATAAGCTATCTGAACACATCGATCGAGGATTCCGGAGAGAACCCCGAGGGATCACCGGGGGATATCCATCTCGAGGTTGTATTCACTGATCAGATGATACAGAACGCGACCGGAGATTATGATGTGTATGTGGACGTGTTCATGGTGAGCGCCGGCATGTGGGTTCCGGCAATAGGTCCGGGTATCATCG
This sequence comes from Thermoplasmatota archaeon, assembly GCA_016928095.1. Taxonomy (GTDB): domain Archaea; phylum Thermoplasmatota; class Penumbrarchaeia; order Penumbrarchaeales; family Penumbrarchaeaceae; genus JAFGLL01. Next base: position 25,077 of record JAFGLL010000054.1, on the reverse strand, counting down.
GTCTGAGGGATTCCGGGAACGAATATTCCATATCGGTCACCGTATCGAACCTCATTTCGGAAATGGACCTGGAGGAAGGGACGATCGCTACCTTGACCATTTGATGTTTCAGATCGGAGATGGTCGAATGCATGAAGAAGAAGGCTTTGGCATCGAGGAAATCCCACCGATGCCTGAATTCATGAAAGGGACAGACCGGGCTCCCTCCAGGGGATACGACCTGAGCATCAAGGAAACGGAACTGGCATTGAGGAATGCCCTCAGGTACATCCCCCGTCAATTTCATGAGATGATGGCCCCGGAATTCTTGAAGGAACTCCTTGAGAGAGGCAGGATATACGGGTACAGGTTCCGACCGGAAGGTAATATCAAAGCAAAGCCTGTGAACGAATACCGCGGCAGGACCCTTCAGGGAAGGGCCGTTCAGCTCATGATAGACAACAACCTGGATCACGATATCGCACTCTTCCCCTATGAGCTTGTAACCTACGGGTCCACCGGCCAGGTATGTCAGAACTGGATGCAGTACCGGTTGATCAAGAGGTATCTCGAAGAGATGACCGATGACAGGACCCTCGTCGTCTTCTCCGGTCACCCGCTTGGTCTGTTCCCCTCTCGCAAGGAGGCTCCGCGGGTAATAATGACCAACGGATTGCTCGTCGGAGAATATGATAATCAGAGAGGGTTCAACAAAGCCGCAGCCCTGGGAGTGACCAATTACGGTCAGATGACAGCAGGAGGTTGGATGTACATCGGCCCTCAGGGGATCGTGCACGGAACATACATCACCTTGCTGAACGCCGGAAGAAGATATCTGAATATCGGTCCGAAAGAGAACCTCGCCGGAAGATTGTTCATAACATCGGGATTGGGAGGCATGTCCGGTGCCCAGGCGAAAGCCGTGGAGATAGCCGGAGGGATCGGTGTCATAGCCGAGGTGAACGATAAACAGACCTTCAAGAGGCACGAACAGGGCTGGGTATCCCTCGTGTCAGATGACCTTGACGAGATATTCGGATGGGTGGGAGAGTACAGGACGAGAAAAGATGCGGTATCGATCGCTTACAGTGGGAATATAGTGGACCTTTGGGAATACTGCGTCAAGAACGATGTTAAGGTTGACCTCGGATCCGATCAGACATCATGCCATGCCGTTTACGATGGAGGTTACACGCCTTCTGGTCTTACCTATGAGGAGGCCATGGGCGGACCGCACAGGTCTGGCATGATCGAGACAGACCCGGAAAGGTTCAGGAAGATGGTCGATGCCTCTCTTGTCCGACAGTACGATCTGATAAGGACCATGAGGGAGAGGGGGATGTTCTTCTGGGATTACGGCAATTCATTCCTGAAGGCCGTGTACGATGCCGGGGCGAAGGATATCGCACGTAACCCTGACAATCCCGCCGAGGGTTTCATCTTGCCGTCCTACATCGAGGACCTCATGGGGCCTATGGTATTCGACTACGGTTTCGGCCCCTTCAGATGGGTCTGCCTATCCTGCGATCCGAAGGACCTTGAGAGGACTGACAGAGCGGCTATGGAATGTATCGATCCCGACCGTTCCACTCAGGATCTCGACAATCACAGATGGATCTCCCAGGCAGGGAGGATAGGGCTCGTTGTCGGATCTCAAGCCAGGATATTGTACCAAGATGCCCACGGCAGGGTGAAGATCGCCCTGAAGTTCAACGATATGGTAAGGAAAGGGGAGGTCGGCCCGATAATGATCGGAAGAGACCATCATGACCCGGGAGGTACAGATTCCCCCTACAGGGAGACCGCCAACATCAAGGATGGAAGCAACGTCACGGCGGATATGTCCGCACATTGTTTTGCCGGGAACGTGGCCAGAGGTATGACCATGGTCGTCCTCAGCAATGGCGGCGGGGTCGGGATAGGGAAGGTCCAGAACAGCGGTTACGGTCTGGTCCTGGATGGTTCCGAATATGTAGATGGTGTAATACGGAGCGCCCTTGAATGGGATGTGATGGTGGGTGTTGGAAGAAGGTCCTGGGCCGGGAATGAGAATTCCATGAAGGTCGTTTCGGATTGGAACGCGAGGAACAGGGATCGGGGACATATAACGGTTCCAGATATAGTCGATGAGAAGATGATAGAGAGATTGCTGAAAGAGTAGGTATTTGAAGAACATCGACGAAAAATATGGAGATCAGGATATGATCCGGGTCAAGGAAGGCAACCTTGGGGTTTGAAGGGAATATTTTATGTAGAGATGATCGGCAAGAATGATTATATGATAAAATCTCATCCCTTATCGCCACAAAACCAGTATTGATGAGAAGGAAGGTGCCCGTCAGATGCTGAAGGTCTTCTTGAACAGGACTTTTATATTCTTTCAGGCCACGGCACTCCTTCTTTTCATAATGATGATAGTCTTGATCATCGCCATCACCAGGATGGTATTATGGCAGCAATGTCTGATGTCCTCTTGTGCGGTTCCTTTCTACATGTTCGTTCTGATGATCTACATCGCAGGGACACTGCTCTCGCCTTACAAGATCGAGGTCCATGACAGTTCCGTGTCCTTCCATCACTTCCTGAGGTCCAGGACCGAGAACATCCCTTACAACAGGATAAAGGAGATAGAGATCCCCAGAGGGGAGAGATCCCTTCAGATACAGATAATCGACGACCATGGATACGAACACAGGTTCTTCATGGTAAGGTACAGGATATCCCGTGAGATCATTGCCAGACATCAAAGGTACATTAAGAAGCATAAGGTCCTTCCCCGACCATGATGGACCTTAAACGGAAATGAACGGTCCATCGGCATTCCTTCCCTGAAATGGATATTTAGACCAGTTCTCCTATACGGGTGAAGGTAATGAGCATGGAAGGATCAGTGCAGTATGGAGGGCGAGTGGTCCATTCGAAACACCTCGGGACCGCTGATGTTCTTATCGGAGAGGTTAAAAAAGATGATCTTTCAGACCCCGCTGAGATCTACAAGAAGCTGTTCGAAAGGGAATACGGCATCACGAGGTTAAGGGAGAGGTTGGAAGGAAAGAGGGATGTGGGTATAATACTGAACGACCGGAACCGACCCACCCCCTCCAGTCTGGTCATGGACCATCTGATGGAAGGTCTGGGGTCATTTGAAAATGTGTCCAGGGTACATATTGCAACGGGAACGCACAAGGAGCCAACGGAAGTAGAGCTGAGGGAAATACTGGGGGCCAATTACGATAACCTCAGGAAGAAGGTGCACATCCACGTTGCCAGGGATATGGAGGCCCATGTTCATTACGGGGTTACTTCCCGTGGGACCCCCCTATACTTCGATCGGAGCCTCGAGGGTCACGACCTTTACATCTTTGTGAATTCAGTAGAACCCCATTACTTTGCGGGCTTCACCGGAGGAAGGAAATCCATCATTCCGGGCATGGCATCTTTCAAGACCACGGAGATGAACCATTCCCATGCACTCTCGGAGGGTTCAAGGACACTTGCACTCAAGGGCAATCCTGTCCATGAGGACATGGAGGAGGGAGCAAGGATATTCCTGGAAGGAAAGGACCATCTCTCCATACAGATAGTCCAGGGACCGGGGAAGATCATCAACGACCTGCGGGTTGGAGATATCTTCACCTCCTTCAATGAAGCGGTCGAGCTGGCAAGGTCCCGGTTCTGCCGCCCGGTGAAAAGGAGGTACGAAATAGTGGTATCCGTTGCAAGGCCGCCGATGGATACCACCCTTTATCAGGCCCAGAAGGCTATAGAGAATGGTAAGCTTGCTTTGAAGGATGGCGGTGTACTGGTACTGGTGGCGGAATGCGGAGGCGGTATCGGCCAGTCAACGTTCTGGGACCTGCTAACATCTAGCAGCGATCCGGAAGAGGTATTGAATGAGATAGAAAAAGGTTATGTGCTTGGATATCACAAAGCAGCGAAGATCGCTGGACTGTCCCGTAGAGCCTCGATATTCATGGTCTCTTCCATGGACAAAGAGGAGCTAAGGAATGGGCGCATTGAAGGATTTTCCGACCTGGATGCTGCAATGGAAAGGGCCTTTATTAAGGTCGGTAGAGATCCGCATATTCTGCTCATTCCCGATGGTACTGTTACAGTTCCCATGTTGGAGGAGGATAGAACATGACAGATGATGCAAGACTTGAGAAGGCTCAGCGTCCAGGAAAGATCGCCATGAAGCTTCATGGTCATTACAGAGGAAAGATAGAGGTTTCACTGAAAGCCCCGGTGAGAAGGTTCTCGGATTTCTCGATCTGGTACACACCAGGAGTGGCGAAGCCCTGTCTTGCGATAAAGGATGACCTGTCGTTGTCATGGGAGCATACGAACCGCGCGAACACCATTGCGGTGATATCCGATGGCACCCGGGTACTCGGTCTTGGAGATATTGGTCCGGAAGCTGCCATGCCCGTGATGGAAGGGAAATCACTTCTATTCAAATATCTCGGAGGTGTGGACGCTTTCCCGCTGTGCCTGGATACGAAGGACCCTGAGCTGTTCGTGGAGACCGTGAAGGTGCTCCAACCGTCATTGGGTGGAGTGAACCTTGAGGATATAGCGACCCCGAAATGCTTCTACATACTGGACAGGTTGAGGAAGGAGATGCAGATCCCTGTATGGCATGATGACCAGCAGGGGACCGCAACGGTGGAGGTGGCCGGTTTCATTAATGCCTCGAAGCTCGTTGGTAAAAAGATCAACGAGATGCAGGTGACCATGATCGGTGCGGGTGCGGCCAATCTGAGGATCGCCGATATTCTCGTCCAGATCGGGGTCCGACCTGGAAACATCATCATGTGTGATTCCAGGGGAGTTATGAACCAGGAGCGCGAGGACCTCGAACGATTGAAGGACCAGAACGGCGAGAAATACCGGGCATGTGTCGAGTACAGCGATCTGTCAAAGGGGCGTACCATGGGTACCTGTACGAAAGGTTCCGATGCTCTGCTTTGTGCTTCGACACCGATCCCCGGGACAGTGACAAAGAGGATGGTCATGGACATGGCCGACAGGTCGATAGTTTTCGCCGCTGCAAATCCGGAACCGGAGATATGGCCATGGGATGCAATTGAGGCCGGTGCCTACATCGTTGCTACGGGCAGGTCCGATTTCCCCAATCAGATCAACAATTCACTGGGTTTTCCCGGTATTTTCAGAGGTACACTGGATGTTCGGGCCATTACCATCACCGATACAATGTGCATAGCTGCGGCGATAGAACTCGCCAGGATCGCTGAGGATAAAGGCCTTGCCCCGGACCGAATAATTCCAAACATGGAGGATTGGGAGGTGTTCCCAAGGGAAGCCGCAGCCGTGGGAGTGCAGGCAGTGAAGGATGGAGTGGCCAGGGTCCATCGGTCACGGGACGAACTCCTGGAGAAAGCCTATGCAATGATAAGAAGGGCCAGGGATGAGACAAAGTTGAAGATGGACAGCGGCATGATCCCTGAAGCACCCCCGGACACACTGATATGAGAACGGGTCCATGATAAAGGGTCTGGATAGCTAAAAGTGGGAGACAAGAGCAGAGCACTCGCGAACGAGGGCTCCTGCCTCCCAGGACGGAGTGGGATTAGGAAGAGAGGATTGAATGTCTAAAAAATTAAGTTTCACTCCGTCAGTCGAATGTAATAACTTCTTATATTTAAATGTTTCAAAAAGGTGGGCGGTACGGAAGAAATTACGAGTAATGGTAAAAAATTGATATAGATCGATAGAATTGATACGATCGACCAGTATTCTCGTCCATATCCGTCTTGATGTTCTCTATGTGCTCCGGGTCTCGCCTATTCTTCAATGGCCCCCCAGTCACGACGCTTGTTCCTCTTGAACAGGTACAGGACCAGGATGAAAAGAAGAAGGACGAGGGATGCCGCTACGATGAAGATGGGGATCCCGAGATCCATGCCGCCCTCTTCTTTTGTGGGAGGTTTCAGTTCGTAGATTTCGGACATGGGACCTCTTCCCTTGGCGGTCTCGCAGGAGATGCTGTAGTAATACTTAGTGCCCTCCACTGCATTTACGTCCAGATATTCCCTGAAGGATGCGGATACTCCAACAAGTTCGGTCATGTTCCCTGGATCGAGCCCTCTGTAAATCCTGAAGATCCATATCTCTCCACCCCCGCTGTCCTCTGGAGGGTCCCATTTTACAAGTACACCCCCTTCCTGCCAGCTGATATTGAGGTTCGTTGGTGCCGTTGGAAGTTTCATTGGGATGCCTATCAGCAGGTCGGATGGTTCGGAGCTGCCGATCACATTCACGGCGGTGATCCTTGTGTAATATCGTTCACCGTTCTTCAGTCCAGTCATCATATAAAAGGTCTCGGAAATACCCTCGATAAGAGGTTCAAGATCATCTTCGCTGTCTCCGAAATAGAGTGTGTAGGTGATATGAACGGACCCGCCGTTGTCCATTGGAGGGTCCCATGAGATATTGAGGATTTCGTCCCCATCCAGATAAAAGGGGTTCCGGGGTTTGGAGGGTATGGTCATCGGTCGGAGGGTGATGAGGTTCGATCCAAGAGATCGTCCTTTTAAATTGTAGGCCTTCACATAGAATGTGTGATCGATGCCATTCTCCAATCCCCTGACGATGGTCTGATTGCCGTTGAGCCATCTGACATATCCGAAAGTGCCGTTGCCAACGGCCATGAACAGATCGTATGAAATGTTGCCGAACCCTCCGTAGAACGACGGGACCTCCCAGCTCAGGTTGACCAGCCTGTTACCGATAGTGCCTTTAAGGTTCAAAGGGACACCCGGAACCTGGAATGGGGTTATATCTACAACCTCGGACAGAGGCCCTTCCCAGTGACCGTTGTAAGCGGAGACTGCAAAATAATATCTCTTTCCGGGTATGACAGGGGTAATGGTCATTTCCATACCATGAACACCTGCATGCATGATGCTGAGGTTGAAAGGATCCCATCCGCTGTGTATGAAATAGGTGATGTTCGCAGCGCCGCCGTTGTAGGTGGGTGGCTTCCATGAGAGGTTGACATGGTCTCCCCCCTCGACCGCCGTCAGGTTCATAGGTCTGGACAGGTCCCCCAGAGTGGTGATGTTGAGGAGATCGGATCTTTGCCCCAATCCCAGCTCGTTCCTGGCCTTCACGTATATGGTCATCCGGACCCCGATGACCGAGACGGGGATGTCCACATCCGTGACATTCAGCATGGAGGCTGCACTTTCCATGGAGGAAAGGTTCTGCCCCATATAGACATCGTAGGTTATATTATCCGATCCCCCTTTCTCGATAGGGGCCAGCCATGTGAGATAGACCCTGAAGGGGGAGACGTACCCTGTCAGGTCACGAGGCTTTGAGGGAGTTGCCATTGGTACTACCTCGAGGACCTCGGAAAGGGGCCCCTCACCTCGCCAGTTACTTGCCGAGATCGCTACGTTGTAGGACCTTCCGTTCACGAGTCCGGAGATATTGTACCATTCGGTTTTGATACCGCTGCAGAGTACCTCAAGAGAGGAGGGGTCTCCGAAATACAAAGTATACGATAGTTCGTTGATCCCACCGTCGTTGGAGGGTCTGAACCATGAGACGTTGAGAGATCTGTCGCTTATCACGGTCTTGTAAATAATGGGTGGTCCAGGTCTTGTCGTGGCAACGGCAGTGATGTAGCCCCATTCCCCACGGCTAACAATGTTCTCCGCCCGGATCCCATAGTAATAGGGTCTCCCGTTCGTGACGGATGTGTCGTTGTAGAAGAGAACATCCGGATCGACACGGTCCATGTAGATGAGGTTGTTCGATGTCAACCCTCTGTATATCCTGTAAGAGATGATCTCCTCCCCGCCATCACTTAGGGGTGTTCTCCATGAGAGGTTTATGAAAGAATCCTCCGACATGTAGGAGATGTCCCGAGGGGGGCCGGGAGGGTAGGAATCAAGCTTGAAATGTACAAGGTAACCATCATATGCGGATGAGAAGGACTGGTCATATGCTTTCGAGGTGACCGGGAAGTCGTGGTTCGGGTAATCGGAATAGGTATCCCCGCATATGTACATCCCGTTGCTCCGATTCAGAGATATTCCGGAGGTGGTATCCTGATCCCTTCCTCCAATGAAGGAGGAATATTCTATCCTGGACCAGTTGGGGGAGAATATGGTGATGAACCCCTCCCTGTCATTGAGATTGTTATCATAAGCACCCATGGTTATGGGGAATAATATGGAGTCGGTCTCACCGACGATGTAGGCCCTTCCGCTTTCATCGGCCCTGATGTCCCATGCTCTCTCCAGTTCTTCGAACTCGTCTTGGTCCATGTATTTCTCATTGGCTCCCAGGAAAGTGGAATAAAGGAGGGAGGTCCCATCATGGCCGAGTACGGAAAAGAACGCGTCCTCATTCCCCGAAAGGTCACGATCGTATGCATCGGGGGTCACGTCGAAATGACCGGCCACTGAAACGGTCCTTCCTGTCATGAATATGTTCTCATCGGGTCCAAGATCGATGGCATTGATGAAGGTGCCATTGCTGAAGAAGGTCGAGAAATCCAGAGAGGATCCGTCCTGCGAGAACCTTGTTACGAAACCCATGTAAAATCCGAATTCGGTATTGTAGGATCCGTCCGTGACGGGGTAGTCCTCGGCAACGGACATTCCGGCTATGATCGCCCGGCCGGAGCTGTCCACCTTGATCGTCTCTGCACGCTCCCCCCACAGGACACCGCCACCGCCAATGAGGGTGGAGTACTGTATATCCGTACCGTCCGGTGTCATTTTCGTTACGAAGGTGTCGAAGAACCCTTTCCTGGTCTTCTGGAAAGCATTTGAGGAGAGCGGGAAGTCCGTGGAATAAGTTACTCCTGTCACATATGCAGATCCCGAACTGTCCACATCTATATCGGTGACCACATCGGAATCGTCACCGCCAAGGAAGGTCGAGTAATGTAGTGATGCAAGGTCAGGGTTGAAGCACGCGATAAAAGCGTCTTTTCCATTGCGAGCATTGACCTGAAAGGCAGATGAGGTGGTTGGCAGGTTGGTGGAGTTGGTGGCCCCATCGATGTAGACCTTGCCGTCCTTCCCTATCACAAGACCACCAAGCGTTTCATAATCCGAGCCTCCGAAATATGTGGACGAGATGAGATTGGACAGGTCCTTTGACATTCTTGCGATGTAGATATCCGTCTCACCCCGGTTGAGGGTGGAATATGAGCCGGCCGAAGTGGGCATGTTCGTGGAATCGGTGGACATGGCGATGACCGGCCTGTCCAGATGGTCCATTTCCACCTTGGGATACCGGTCCCAGTTGTTCCCGCCGACATAGGTGGATGCCAGCAGGAGGGGGTCGATCACCAGGTCCTTGTTCCTATCGAAATCGTCCACTTCCACGCGGACCAGGTCACCCTCTACAATGTAACTGCTATCGACCGTATGCTCCTGGTATGAATACAGGGGTCCTTCCTCAACGAACAGGCCGCCGCAGAGGATCCTGAGGTGTGATCGATCGATCATAAGCACACTGTCCGCCCCTCTGTACGCTATCAGAATATTGGAGGGGTCCCCTCCCGGACGGACGATCAGATCGTACTTGAGGGAGCTTTCCCTGGAGTAGATCCTCATATCTATGAAGGGATAGATCTCGGGGTATAACACTGTGGAATAAGCTCTGGCTCCCGTGACCCATTCGTCCGGGTCGCTGCCCAGGAAGAAGTTGTACAAGGTTGGTGAGGGATCGATGAGCATAGGCTCACTATCCAATGCGCCTAAAAGTTCGATCCTCAATGTGGAGAGGTAATTATTATCCTCATGGTATGTGAACTGGATGATCCCTGCTCCAATTCCGATCGTCGTCTCCCCGGGTACGTACAGGTCGATATCCTCTCGTTCGAGCTGGCCGAGGTTCTCCATGAAGAACAGTCCGGTTTCCTCGTCCTGAGACAGTGTCGAGGGAATGTCCGGTTCGGAAGCAGAGCTTCCGGAGGAAGGAATGAGGGCATTCATTGCCATAGAAAGCATCAGACCGGCCAGGAACAGCCTCATCGCCACGGCTGACATATTGCGGATAATCATATAGCCTGATGTTAAATCCATCGGATGGTTGCAATGTTTGGGGACTATGTCTTGGATCCATCATACATTAACTTATTTTATCTGAAAGATTTTTTTTAAAAGGGATGATATGGAATATCCCGAGAGGATTTTTATACATAGATACAAATGGTGACCTGTGTCTCTAATTGTCGATGGCAGGGTGGGAAACATATTCTTCTGCTCGGAGGAGCACCGCAACCAGACGCTGTTAACGCTATCCTGTGATGATAACGGGGAGATGACCGTTGACGAGAAGGGTATCACCTTCCACGGAAGGAGATCCAGGATCGACATTCATCATATCACCAGGATCGAACTGATACCGAACCTCAGCAGAAGGCTCGGTGGATGGATCCAGATCCATTATTTCAATGAAGGAGATGAGGAATTGGTAACCAACCTCATCAAGCTGGACGATGAGGTTCTAACGGGAAGATGCAAGGAGAACACCTCTGAATTGTACCAGGAGCTTTCAAACTACAATGAAGTATGGAACATCAAGTAGTTCTTTCAGGGTCAGATCATGTAGTATTCCCTGTACCATTGTATGAATCTCCTGATGCCTTCCTCTATCGACGTTTTCGGGGACCATCCCAGCTTCTCTTTCGTTATGTCGATGTCAGCATAGGTCTTTGGGACGTCGCCTGGCTGTATATCCATGTAGTTCTTCTTGGCTTTCATCCCCAGCTCTCTTTCTATTACAGATATGAAGTACTCCAGTTGTACAGGGCTGTTGTTCCCGAGGTTGAAGACCTCGTAGGGGAATGGTCGCTCTATGGACCTCATGACACCGTCGACTATGTCATCTATGTATGTGAAGTCCCTCTCCATCCTTCCGTGGTTGAAAACATTGATGGGTTTACCTTCGGTTATTGCTCTTGTGAAAAGGAACAATGCCATATCCGGTCTTCCATAAGGACCGTAAACGGTAAAGAACCTCAGGCCCGTCATTCTTATCCCGAACAGGTGGGAGTAAACATGTGCCATCAGTTCGTTGGATTTCTTTGTCGCGGCATACAGAGAGATGGGTTTGTCCACGTTGTCCTCTACGCTGAACGGATAGTTGGTGTTCCCGCCGTAAACCGAGGATGAACTTGCGTAAACAAGGTGGTCCCGGTCGAACTTGCGACAGGCTTCCAGGATGTTCATGAACCCGATCAGGTTGGAGTCTATGTAGGCATGCGGGTTCGTTAGCGAGTATCTGACCCCCGCTTGTGCAGCGAGGTGGCAGACCTTGTCGAACCCGTGATCCCTGAAAACCGAGAACACCTTCTCCTTGTCCTGCAGGTCTCCCTTGATGAAATGGTGTCCACCGATCCCTGAAAGGATGGCCAGCCTGTCCTCCTTGATCTTCGTCCCGTAATAATCATTGACGTTATCATAACCGATGACCTCGATACCTTCCGTGAGGTACCTTTTTGCCAGATGAAATCCTATGAAGCCAGCTGTCCCCGTTATCAGTATGCTGTCCATCTCTCTTACGCTCCTTCGATCTCTCTTCTCACACAAATGTACGAGTCGTGCACTTGAATGCATCTTCTAAAGGAAAATTCCCTGTCACCGTCGTCGATCATTTAACTCACCTTTGTTCATATGTCCGGCCGGGTGACCCCATAAAAAAAGAGATCATCCAGCTTGCTTCTCTTTTGTGTTATCCTGACGTAAATATAAACAGATTTCCATTATATTGTACATGATGGCGGACCTTTGAGAATATAAGTGGATCTTGTGTATGGAATTCATTTATGTCCTAAATTATGGCACTTAATCTGATATTAAAATATTTTGAAGGGTCAGAATTTTATGATCCACGCGCCGGGTTATTATGAATAACACCCTCTGTTATGGAAGATGATCAATTCACTATACATTGATCCTCAAAGAAGCATCACATTTTTAACGATTTTTCAACCGGCAGTTTTATGTAAATTTCGGCCGGCATCTACAACATTTGTACATATTTCCCTCGTCTGCCACCCCGTCATGCAGGTCAATTTGTAGTCATTCAGATAAGCAAAGAATGCCTGGTCACATAGTTGGAATATTCGTTTGGACGGTGGATGATGCTTGTTGTGTTCATATTTTAAAGTAGATATCACCGATATATAGGAACTAAAGGATAATTACTGCCGTATTAGTTATATTTTTATAGTATTGGCTAAATATTGATATATTTTATATGGATTTTCCAGTGATATTACCGCTATCTCCTCTACCCTCGATCACATCCACTATTCTATTGCATAGAAGAGGAGCTACACTCTTTGCAAAATCACTATTTGGATGGGCATTTGTATCGCCTTTCGCATACTCGTTCTTGAGGAAGTATCCACCCTCGGTCTCCAATTCGTAAAAGTCCCATATAAAAATATTATCACCTGCCTCATCCCATTCATCCTTTACCCATTCGAAAAATCCTCTTGTTCTTTCTCCCTTCTCTACATTTGATAATCCCTCAACAAGAGCAGCTCCTGTCCAAACGATGAACTTGGTATCTGAAAAGGAATGCAACTTTTCTTTTAGTTCCTGGTATTGTAGTTTGTAGTTCTCTATGTTCTTTACATCGGAACCCACATTTGGAACTCCCGTGTCCTCCTTAATATTACTCACCGGGAAAGAATGCTTGAAAACTACTACATCATATTGTTTTGTGATCATCTCAAGGGTCGGTTCATTTTTGTATGATTCATTACCTGCATGGTTGACCCAGATGTTCCAGTAATCAAAGGGATAGTTATTCCATCCGTATTCTGTCTTCTTTGGAAAATCCTGTTCGATTATATTGTAGCTTTTATTGTGTATCTGATCATAATTCTCTATTCCTTCCGGAACGCCTCCATCCCATATCATTTTTCCTGTTCTGTGGTGCAGGAAGAGGATATTGACTTCCCCTTTCTCCTCGAGATCCTTCAAGATATCATCCTTTTCATTTCCCTTCAAGAAATATTTATAAAAAATTAATGAAAGGATAATTATACTGAATAGTGTTAGTATTATTATGGTCGCCTGAAAATCTTTCTTCATGTTAGCCACTCTCTAATCGATATTATATTATATGTTCATTATTTTCAGTACTTCACTAATTTCCTCCCTGCGATAAATGGTTTTCGTTTACAAGCAACATTCTCACCACCAGTTATCTGACCGGTCTTAAAGCAATGGTATATCTCTTGATCTTGAACCGTCTCTGGAACGCTTGCCAGAAAAGGTTCAGGAACTCTTCGAACCTGAACAATGATGTCTCGATCTTCTTTGGACCTCTCCTGAGCGGACAGAAATAATTCCATCTGAGCATTACCCAGAAGTTCTTCACCATCATGGATACGACTGTGTAGAGATATCTGAGCTTTGGATCTCTCGAACTTGTTCTGACCTTGGTTCGATTCTTCATCCGGTATAAAGATTCGATGCCAAACTGCTTGCGGTAGACCTGGAACACTTTCCGGGGCTTCCAGTCAATGTAAAGTCAAGCGTATCCATATGAGAGCAGTTCCTGTTTCCCATGCCATCCCATTGCATTCTGGACATCCACAATAACATCTACCCTTGCAGAACCATGTTCTGAACTTTTCACCTTGTATCGATATCTACCTGATATCTTCCTGTCCAGCCAACCTTTGATCTTCTTGCTTGATTTCTTGACCGGCATGATCAATGGGATATTGTTCTGCTTGCAATATCTGGATACTGGAACGGAATAATATCCTCTGTCCAGCAGTAGAACATCATACCTTATATCAAGTCTTTCAACAATGGAAAGAAGTTCCTTGACATATTCTATCAGTTCCACCTTTTTCTTCATTGGAAGAACAGCTAAAGTGATCTTGATGTTCTGGTATGTTAGATATACCGAGGTATATTTGTAGAGCAGATTTGTTGATTTCTTGAGCTGTCCCCCAATAACATACTGTTCATTGATCTCAGTTATCTCACCATAATATGTCTCCTCGTTGATGTCTATTGAGAGCTGATATGGTTTGTCTTTGGGTATACTGTTCAATATCTCTGATGTGAGAAGTATGACGTTCTTGTCAACGAGTTCTTCCATTGTGATCTTGTTCAGATGATGTTTGATGTTGGTCGGACTGGAAACATCATCCGATATTCTATTGATGGAATGTATCGATAACCGCTCGACAGACATTCTTACAAGGGTCGATAGGAGCTGTCTGGGTGTTATTCTTCCTTGTTTTTGGGATCTGACATATTTTGTCAGGTTCTTTACGACCGTATCAAAACATTCATGAGCTTTCAGTACATATTCGTTCTTGTGGGAATTTCCCCCCTTAGCTTTAGCGGGCATGAGGGGGACGCCCACCTTTTATAAGGGGACCTGTTGGCCAGTGTACCAGATCATGATGGAAATCTTGGTGAACTAATGTTATCAAATTGCTATATAATAAGAGAAAGTCTGTATACAAAGTGAGTTCTATGAAAAAGGATACAAAAATGACTGCTTCAACATTAGGGGTGAAATCGAAGGACATAGATAGTTACTGAATCGACTGTTTTCATGTTTTTTTAGGTTTGAACAACTCATCATTCGGCAATAACTTGTAAAATCTGGTAATAATGAATATTTTATTTATTTTTCATTATCGGTGATAATTTTAAGTATATCCTTGGGTCTCCAATGTCCATAGATAAACGGTTCGGGGTTCCAATGAGCGAAAAGGTTCTCGTTATCGGCGCACACCCAGACGATGAAACTTACGGCCCCGGGGGCACTTTGAAGCTTCATTCGATAAGAGGGGATGAGGTTCATGTCCTGGTCGTCACGGACGGTTCATCCTCCCAATATGAGAACTATGATAAGATGATTATGAGGAAAAAGATGGAGGCCCGAAACGCCATGAAGATCTTAGGCGTGTCGGATATAAATTTCAATTCATTTCCTGACATGAAGCTTGACACCATCCCTCATGTCGAGGTCAACGGAGTGATCGAAAACAAGGTCAGAGAGTTTCAACCGACCATTGTCTACACCCACCACTGGGGGGACGTCAACAAGGATCACCGGCTTATCTTTGAATCGACAATGGTAGCGGTCCGCCCCCGACCTGGACAGACCGTTAGGAAACTTATCTCCTACGAGACCCCCTCATCCACCGAGTGGATGCTCCCTAGCGTCCCGAACCGCTTCATCCCCAACATGTTCGTGGATATCTCCGGGGTCCTGAAACACAAGCTCGATGCCGTGAGATGTTATATCAGCGAGGTCCGGGAATACCCGCATCCAAGGTCCCCGGAATCTGTGGAATATTATGCACGGGCCAACGGTTCCTCGGTGGGCATAATTGCAGCCGAGAGGTTCATGGTCCTCAGGGAATACGGACCATGATCTTTTGATGTATCGTTAATGAGAATGATAGGTTCGCTGATATTTCTATTCTATATACAATACCGATAATAGGAACGGAACCAAGTATTAGAGGAGTCCTTCCCCCATCTATATGCCAATCCCCTGCCAATATGGAAAAAAATCAGATGGAGTCCGGTGGGTAGAACAATATACTGATCGACCTTCTGCGGAGATGATCGTTCCTGTTTCCGTATAGGTCGTTTTCCATGCTATACCCTGATATCGGATCTGATTGGTTAATATATGAAGATGGTCGGGTCATTATCAAAACGGGAAAATGAGCGTATCGGTCCTTCTCGATCCTTTTCATGATGTCCTTGATGTAGTATATGACCGCCTTTATATCGGTTGGATCGATCTCGTTCATGGGATTATCTTAGATCTCCATGACAGAGTTTGTGAACCCGTGAACCAGGATATCATCGAAATCGACAGGTGAAAGCCCCATGCTTTTAAGCTTGTTCCGAAGTACCGAAAAAAATTCCATTCCTGGGACGCCTATTCAGAGAGAGCATCATCTCCTACCGTAAAATATGCTATCACTCGATGAATGTATATTGATTTCTGTAAATTGAAAACAAATCTTGGGAAATCCTCACATGAACGTTGTGGATCTCACAGGTCCATGGCTCGGTCATAGCAATGATCACAAAGCAATAATGCACCTATGAACAATATAATGAAAATATTCAATCACAGTGATCTGACCATCCCTGGTTGCCTGCTCGGTCTATGGGAATGCGATCCTTTCCATTCTTGAAAAGATATTCAATAATGGGAACACAGAAAGGTCCTAACAGCCATATTCATGTCCAAGAACTATCTGGTTTGAAAGCTGGAACAATGATCATACATGTAAGATATTGACGGTCAAAGATGGATCTCATGTAATGATCAAGTGCAGGAAATGAGTGGACATAGCCATCATAGGATGAATTCAAGGGTAAAAATAGGGAAAAATCATTATATCTTGATATATTGAGTTTTTCTTTACTCTGGCGATATCTCATAATAATGCGTTTTAATCCTTGATTATATCAATTTTTACTTTTTTATTTTTTTTTCGGGGGCATTATATGGCATTAATTGTATTTTTTTTATAATATAACAAATATGTTATATTAAATGCGATATGTACATATTTGTAAATAATGGTATAGAAATTCAAATATTAAGATAAAAACTTATATACCCAATAACATTTCACATGAGTAGGAGGTTTTCCTTATGAAAACAAGATTAAATGGTGTATGGCTCTCAGTAGCAGCAATCGGATTCATGCTTTCCGCCGCTTTAATAATAGCAAGCACGGGTGGCGTGAACGGAGCAGTCCCCTATTATGTGAACGTTGTCGTGGACGGTGAACATATATGGGATAACGTTGTACCAAGAGATGATCCGTATTTCTCGCTTGATTATCCGGGGAGCGCGTTCCTCGTTCATATTGACCCCGCTCTGGGTCAGCCAACCTGGATCGATCCCGACACTTCAGAGGTCGGGGATGGATATCTTGGATGGTGTGTGGAGCCCGGCTCAACCCCCCTTCCAGAGGAAGTAAGAGATCCAGAAGGTTATGATGCAGTTATGTACAGCACCCTCGACCTTCCCGATGAACTCCAGGGAATGGCGGATTGGAACGAGATAAACTGGATCTTGAATAACAAGCAGAATTCATACAGTTCCGGTGTATATGGGGCACGACCCTGGTATACCGACCCATACCTCCACGGTGCCCGTGATATCCAACATGCGATCTGGCATTTCTGCGGTGGTGATGGATGGGCGGGGGAGGGTGGTATAGAACCATTATCATCTGTGGGGGCTTTAATTACCGAAGCAGCAACTCACGATACTTATGTCCCGGATCCTGATGCCGGTGATATTGTCGGCTATGTCATTCATTTCGCTGACGATCCGGAAGGGATATACGGTGATGCTTATAATTATCAGGACCTCTTGATCGAGATCGTATTCCCCGAGGTACCCGAGATAAATGAGCAGACCGCATGGGCTTTTGGCGAGACCGAGCTCAACAACCTGACAGTCGAAACAAAGAAGGGCGATAAACCCCTGACGGAAAAGTGGGGTTGGGGTTTTGAATATATTGTTGACACAGACTCCCCATATGTTGCAAGATTATGGGCAGGTGCAGGTCAGAACGATCCAGATAATGGAGAACAGGTCGGATGGGTCACCGTATCGAATGACGCTGAACATCTGTATATCTCGTACGACCTCTTCGAAAACTACTATTTGACATCATCCCATGTATATGTAGGGGATTATGATGAAACCTCAGGTTCCCTTGGGATGACAACAGCAGCACCGGGCCAGTTCCCATATATCAATGGGGACCTGGACGATGTGGAAAGCTATGATGTGCCTGAGATCGACCTGGACGACTTTGAAACGGGAGACCTCTTCATAGCCGTTCACGGTGTTGTCTGGACCTGGGTATAGATAGTCCGATAGATACAGCGAGGTCTCAGGACCGATGAGCTGTATTTTTTTCTTTTTATTTTCATTCTATTTTCACTATTTTCTGTCCAGCGATAAGTGAGGTATCATTGAAATAGAAGAAGCTTAATTATCCTGTAATGAGATTAGAGATCAAGAAGGGGAACTGGGACCTGATATGGATATTCATCCTTTCCTTCTTATTTGCGGTTGTCATCCTGCTCCTGCCTGATATGGAGTTGTTGAGACTTATTATTGGCATTCCTTTCCTGGTTCTCTTCCCCGGATACGTTCTCGTTTCCCTGCTCTTTCCAAGGAAGTACATCGAGGAACCCGAAGAGGAAGAACCGGTCCATGAAAAAAGGAAAAGGGGTTTCAGATTCCGTCAAAAGGATGAGGAAGAAGGAACTAGTTCCATTGAAGTACCGAAGAACAAGACCATCAATATCCCTACCCGGATAGCACTCTCCATCGGATTATCACTTGGGATCGTGCCGGTGCTTGGTTATATCCTGAACGAATTATACAGATTGAACAGCACCTACTTTGGATTGAGGACCGCCCCGATACTGATATCGATTTATTCCTTCACCATGCTTTTTGGTCTTCTTGCCATAATTAGAAGACAAAGGATCCCAAAGGAGGAGAGGTTCCAGGTGGGGATAAGGATCGGACCCTTCAGCGACGGAACTAGGTCAGACAGGTTGATCACCTCTGTCTTGGTGATATTGATAATC
This sequence comes from Thermoplasmatota archaeon, assembly GCA_016928095.1. Classification (GTDB taxonomy): domain Archaea; phylum Thermoplasmatota; class Penumbrarchaeia; order Penumbrarchaeales; family Penumbrarchaeaceae; genus JAFGLL01. The sequence continues at coordinate 6,472 of JAFGLL010000054.1, read as the reverse complement.
ATCTTCTCTGTATCAGCATTGTATCTATGGAAATATCATCATAGCGAGGGAGAGAAATATACCGAATTCTTCCTTCTCGGACCAGAGGGATCCATCTCGGATTATCCAAAGAGATTTCATGTCAATGAGAACCGGATACTTCAGATCGGGATCACGAACAATGAATTCAAGGACAAGCATTACACCATCAGGATTTTTCTAGATCAGGACACCGGGGAAAAGATCCAGGTTTATAATTTTGGGTATCTAAAAATGAAGCCAAATGACATCTACGAGACAGATAGAATTGTGGAAGATGGCAGAACGATAATGATGGAGATGAACTTCCAGATACTCGAACCGGGATCACCGGTCATGAATTTCGTCCTATATCTCGATGAAAAACCATATCGTTTCTTGAAATTCAAGCCACAGGTGTTCGAGAACCAGGACCTGATTTTCAACGATGAAAGAAATGTAAGCTGCTTTCTTACGGGATCTAACGGAATTCCCTCCGATATACCGGATAATATTGCACAAGGGGAGCTCCTGGAAATGGAAGTGGGAATGGTGGATTACAATATTCCCTCTCTTTCCTTCAACACATATCTTTCAATATCGAACCCGGAGGTGTGGGTTCGAAGAAATATGACGACGAACATCGCTAACCTGACCCCTGACAACGGTTCCTTCAGTCACACGGTAATATCGTCCAATATTGAGATCATTACCCCCTACCACATCCAACTTCCTAACGGTATATGGGAGTTGAAGATCATCATTGATTGCCAAACCTTCAACTTCTCCTTTAAAAGGACGATCAACGTCAGATAGAATGGATCATCCCACTTTTTCATGATATTCATAACCTTTTTAAAAAACACTTATTTTCTCGTGTCAATAATCATTGAGATCAATATTAGGCAAACTCAAAATCCGCATCCCATCAAGGATCAGAACTTCTTTTCGAGGTCCTTCAGTTTATCTTTCTGGACCTCTTTCTTTATTCTCTGGATATGCCCTCTCCCGAGTCCTTTTACCTCGCATCCGAGCTCGAAATACCTGCGGATCCAAGCGTCGTCAAGGATGCAGAAGCAGTCGATGATCGAGAAGGATTTCCCGACAGCTTTGAAGACGGCATCCGGGTCGAGGTCGAGGTAGTTCTTGTGGCGGACCGCAAGGACGACCGTGTCCATCCCGTGTATAGCCCGGAAGAGGTCATTCTCGACCCTGAGGTCCTTCAGCTTCTCCTACCTATCGAAGAACCTCTTCTTTCCATAAGTTGGGTCGGGATAGGTATCCTACTTCTCGAATTCCCACCAGTTCTCTACATATGGATCGTGCACCTTGACATCGGCTCCCATCTCGGTGAGCTTTCTCACTATGATCTCCGAACCGCTGTACCGGGTGTCCCCCACATCCTCTCTGTTGGAAGTACCGAGGATGAGGACCTCTGCTGCTGCAATGGTTTTTCCCATGTTCCTGAGGGAATCCCGGACGAGCTGTGCTACGTGGAGGGAGGGGGTATCGTTGATATCGATGGCAGCCGGGGTGATCCGGAAGATATCGTCCTCGAAACCGAAAATATGCTTGTAGGACCACATTCCGAGACCTCCGTCCTTTGGGAGGAAGTAACCACCGATCCCTGGTCCCGGGAAGACCATGTTCGAATGAGTGGGCCTGACCTTGATCGCCTCTATGACCTTCTTCAGGTCTACATAATTGCGTTCGGCGAAGATGGACCATTCATCAAGGAATGCGAGGATCGTCGCCCTGTAGGAGTTCTCCACGATCTTGGCCGTCTCGGATTCTATCAGCCGGTCGAGGACCGTCAGCGGATAATTTTCGGTATTGAGGACTTCCGAGAGGAACTTGACCACGCGTCTCTTGGATTCCTCGTTCACACCGGAGCATACCCTCCAGAAGTTCCTGATGGAGCGCAAATACTCTCTGCCATGCATGACCCTTTCGTAGCTGTGGGCAAGGAGTGGTTCGCTATCAATCCCGCGCTTTTCGAACCTCTTCTTAATGATCGGATAGGCTATCTGCTCTGTCGTTCCAGGAGCCACAGTGGTCTCTATCAGGATGAGGGCGTGCGGCCCTATGCCCTACGCGATAATGTCTATCGAGCTCTCTAGTGCCATGACGTCAGCATGGCCTGTCCTGACGTTGTCAAGGTCCTCCTTGAGATAATCGCACTGAACATCCACGACCACGACGTCGGCGAGGGACAGGACGTCGTAGATATGTGTTGCCATCAGGTTCTTTCTATCAAGAACTCCTCTTTCAATGAACTCGTCCACCTCGGGGTCCTCGGATTTTACTGGAGAGATGCCTCTGTTAATGACTGGTATCTTCCAGTAGCTCCTTACGGAAGGTCTCTGCATCCCTATGACGAACTTGCCGTAGTTACCGTCCTTGTCCCTTGAGTCCGCGACGACTGTCGCCATGACTATACCGACAAAGCCGACGCCCATGACGACGACGATCTCCCTTCCGGCACTGCGCTGGGCAATGACAAGGGTCTCGATCCTTCTGAACTCTTGCATGCTCTCTTCCTCGCTGGGAATAACGAACCTTTCTCCATTCGGACTGGTCGAGTAATTTCTTTCTGACCTCATCTGACCCCCGTTTGCAGAGTTGATGTGTTTGCAACCACCATATTGTATAAAAAACGAACTGTATAATTCGATAGATTCAAATATAATTCATTTCCAGCGATATAATGAAAAATCCAGATAGATTTAAATAACCTCCGAATAATCGAAAGAGCATGACGGATGTCATCCTTCACATAGGCATCCAGGGGACCGGCACGACGTTCCTCCAAGAAGAGATCTTCCCGAAGCTCGAAGGGGTCAATATGATCTCTAAAAGGGAGATGGAGGCCCTGGAGGTCCTGAGGTCCCCAAAGATATGTATTGGTGATCAAGAGAAGCTGATAGCTTATCTCAAGAATGACAAGATCAACCTGATCTCCGATGAGAACATATGGTGGTATCATCCTGATCCCTGGTTCCAGAGCAATGTCCACCAGAGGAGGATCGAGCATATAGACAGGATAAAGGAGATCTTCCCGGACGCACGGATAATATTCGGAATCAGGGATATCGACGAACTGATCATCTCCTCTTACAACTATTATGTCATGATCGGGGGGACAAAAAGGTTCAAGGATTTTCAGAAAGAATTCCCTTTCTATTCTAAAGAGGATTTCCGGTACAATGATTATATCGGACACCTGAAAAGGCTTTTCGGGGATGAGAACGTTTATATCTACGATTACAAGGAAATAAAAATGGGAGTAAATGAATGCATCAAGGGATTCTGCGACTTCATAGGGGTCGATGTTCCTGTTTTCGAGAATCGGAAAAGGAACGCGAGCCACTCGCTCTGGCAGTTGAGGGCGGCGAGGTTCTTGAACAGATTCTTTCGATCCAGGTTGAATCCCAAGGGATTTCTACCGGAAGGATTGAACCCACAGGTAATTGTCTTTCGGAGCAGGTTCTTCCCCAAGAGGTTGAGGGGAAGGAATCCGAAAGTCGGGGATTTTCTTTAATAGAATATCCAAAGAATAAAAAATATGTCAGTAAATTATAAATAATGACTGACAAATCTTAAAAAGATGAACGATACAGTTCTTCATATCGGCATCCAGAGGACCGGAACCACGTTCCTCCAGAATTTGATCTTTCCACACCTCAAGAACGTGAATCTCATTTCAAAACATCACATGGAGCTGCTTTATCTGCTGAGATCCCCGGAGCTCAAGGTCGAGGATAAGAAGAAGGTCTTGAAATATTTCAAGGACGACCAGATCAACCTGATCTCCGATGAGAACATCTGGTGGCATTACGTTGTGCCGTGGTTCATCGAGGATATCGAGAACCGGAGGATTGAACACATCGATAAGATCCATGAACTGTTCCCTGATGCGAAGATCATCTTCGGTACGCGGGATATCGATTCACTGATAGTCTCATTGTACAATTACTACATCCTTTACGGGGGTTACTTAAAATTCGAGCCATGGCAGAAAGAGTACCATCAATACACAAGAGCGAACATCAATTATGATTCCTATATAGAGCATCTCTTCAAGATATACGGGAAGGAGAATGTTTACATCTATCAATTCGGGGACATGAAGAAGGATGTGAACCAATTCGTCAAAGGTATATGCGATTTCATAGGCACCGAAACTCCCACATTCAGCAATAAAAGGATCAATTCCGGTCATTCCCTCTGGCAGTTGAAGGTCTCAAGGATAATGAACAGGTTCTTCAGATCGGAATACAATCCCAAAGGTTTTCTCCCGATGAAGATAAATCCTCAGACTATCGTCTTCAGGAGCCTGAAATTTCCTAAAAAGCTCCGGGGAAGAAATCCGAAACCGTCCGATTTCAATATAATATGATCCGGTTCGAGAAAAGTTACAGTATCGTCATTTTACGAGGGTGATCCTTGTCGTTTCCACCCAATCGTCGAAGAGGTCGACGCCATTTTTAATATTGTTGACGAACTCATCCAGCTCTTCCTTATGGCCTTTTTCTGTTCTTAATCTATCTTTGTAGGTCTTCGTATTCCCGTTTTGACTTATCTCCATCATCCGGAAATCGGTAATCTTTATCATGGAATTCTCCGAATAGATCTCGATGTATTCCTTCGAGGTGCCCGGATCCGCCATGGTGTTATAGACGATGGCTGCGGTGGAGCCGTCCTTGAACCTCATGGACATTATCGTGTTCTCCAGGCTCCTCTTCCTATTGAGCGACGGATGTTCAACGGTGAAGAAATGGTGCTCCTTTATCTCAGAACCTGCCAGGAACTTGCAGAAATCGATAAAGTGGCATAGCTCCGTTATGAAGCGGCTTCCGCCTTCCCTGTCCTCATAGACCCAGTGATTGTCAGGGAGATGCTCCGCGTTCACACGGTACATCATCATCAGAGGTCCCTGCCGGTTCTTCAATAGGTGCTTTACATTGTTCGTTATCGGAGCGTATCTCCGGTTGAAGCCGACCTGGACGATGCTCCCGGGATGCTCGCGATGCGTCTTCTCGAGCATTTCGAGCTCTTCCATGGATATGGCGAGGGGTTTCTCGACGAAGACGTGCTTATCGCTTTCCATCGCCTCCTTGACGATAGGGGCGTGCAGGGAGTTCCTCGTAGCAACCACAAGAGCATCGATGTTCTTGTCCTTGAGGAGTTTTTTGTAATCCGTGGTGGCGTACTCGAAACCGTAGGTTTCGGCGGCCGAGCGGGAGCTGATGCCGCTTGCGGCTGAGAGGCCGACGAGCCTGACCCCTTGGATCTTTTTCAGTGAAGCAAGGAGTACGGATGTTGCGAAGGCTCCGGCCCCGACCATACCGATTCCGATCTCTCCCTTCGTCTTGGGGACGCCCTTTTTTATTATCACCTTGTTTTCGAGGTCCTTCTTCCTGTCATACAGGAGGACGATCCCAAGATAGTTTTCATTTATGTTCCCCTGAACAATGTCGTAGGCCTTTGAGGCTTCATTGATGGGGAACTCGTGAGTTGAGATCTTTTCCAGATCGATCTTTTTCTGTGAAAGGAGGTCCAGAAAAGCTTCCATGTTCCTCCTCTCCGTCCACCTGACGTACCCGATGGGATAATCGTGTCCCATCTCTTCGTACTCGTTATCGTACCTTCCCGGGCCGTAAGAACAGGAAATCACAAATTCGATCTCCTTAAGATAGAATTCGTCCCTCGGGATCTCCATTCCTACGACTCCGACGAGTACGACCCTCGCCCGCTTTCTGGCTATCCTCCCCGCGAGGTCCAGCGGGTCGGGTGAGGTGGTGGCGGCGGTTATGATCACGGAATCAGCACCGTTCCGGTCGGTGAAGGCCAGAACCTGTTCCTCGACTCCGGGGTGCTTTCTCGGAGCTCCCGCATCCATCCCCATCGACTTCGCGATCTCCACCTTGTTTTCATCGATATCGATTCCGAAGACCCGACATCCGGCCGCTTTCAGTATCTGGACGGTGAGAAGACCGATGAGACCGAGGCCGATTACGACCACGGTCTCCCCTATCCTTACCTCGCTGTTGCGGACCCCCTGCATCGCGATGGAGCCGAGGGTGGTGTAGGCGGCATCCTTCAAATCAACGTTGTCCGGGACCCTGACCGTGAGTTGTGAAGGTATGAAGTCCACATCGGAGTGGTGAGCGTAGAGGGAGCCCTGCCAGGCCACCCTGTCCCCCGGTTTGAACCCGGTACCTTCCGATGCTTCCATAACGATGCCGGCGCAGGAGTACCCCAGAGGTTCAGGCTTGTTGAGTCTTCCTTTCACTGCCTGGTAAGCTGTGAGCGGCCCCTGCTTTCTCGCCACATCCACTACCTTTTTGAAGATATCGGGCTTCATCTTGGCCTTTCCGAGGTAGGATGTAGATGCCGGTCGAAAATGTCACACTTATGCCGATTGAAAATGTCATAGGGGTATTTAAAGGCATTCAGTTAGAACCTCCCGGAG